>CAYQWD010000080.1:988-8980 GCA_964420955.1 uncultured Paludibacter sp.
AAATTACGGGCAAAGCCCTGATATTTTGTTAGTCCGATTTTTTTGCCATTTATTTTGAAATTTAAATCTTTTGAAGCCATAATTTTAAAGTTTGTTTAGTTTGTTAATTTTGTATTTCAATTTCTAAAGTTGTAAATTATTCACGACGTTTTGGGATGAATAAATCGAAAATCACAAAGGATATTCCTCAAATGCATAAAGCAAAGTTGACAAATAACGTTCGCCAGTATCGGGGAGTATGGTAACTATGTTTTTACCTTTGTTTTCAGGACGGAGCGCAAACTGTGTTGCGGCATAAGCTGCTGCACCTGATGAAATTCCAACCAATAAACCTTCTTGCTGCGTTAACTGCCGCGATGTAAGAATTGCATCATCATTACTTACCTGAAAAATTTCGTCAACTACTTCAGGATTAAAGTTTTTGGGAATAAAACCGGCGCCAATTCCCTGAATTTTATGTGGTCCGGGCGCACCTCCAGAAAGTACGGGTGAGTCAGCAGGTTCAACTGCAACGATTTTTATTGCCGGATTTTTTTCTTTCAGAAATTTTCCGACTCCGCTAATTGTACCTCCTGTACCAACTCCACCAATAAAAATATCTATTTTTCCATCAGTGTCATTCCAAATTTCAGAAGCTGTGGTGCGATAGTGGATGACCGGATTCGCTGCATTTTCGAACTGTTGCGGAATAAATGATGCCGGATTTTCAGCATGCAACTCTTCAGCCTTAGCTATAGCGCCTTTCATGCCATTTGCTCCCGGTGTTAAAATTAAATTAGCGCCGAAGGCTTTCAAGAGATTTCTGCGTTCAATACTCATTGTTTCGGGCATGGTTAGGGTAAGTTTATAACCTTTTACTGCGGCTACCAAAGCTAAACCGATACCGGTATTTCCGCTGGTAGGTTCAATAATTTCAACACCGGGTTTTAAAATCCCAGCAGCTTCGGCATCTTCAATCATAGCCAATGCGATTCGTTCTTTTACGCAACCTGCAGGGTTAAACGATTCTAATTTGACGATTACGTTAGCCAATAATTTTTTTTCTTCAGCATAATTAGACAGTTGCATTAATGGAGTATTTCCAATCAAATCTGTTAGCTTTTTTGCAATTTTTGCCATATTGATTTTTGTTTTAATGGTTTTCGAATTTTATTTTGCAAAGATACTTTGCTGAAATACGGGAAACAATCGCATAAGTATGGTATTTTTTATAGCATTTTTTAGGTATAAAAATCAGTATTCTTTAATATTTTATTATTTCTTCTTTCATATTATTTATAAACCCAAAAGTGTAATTACTGAAAATAATTGAAAATAATGCGCTAAATCTTCTCTTTTAAAAAAATTCATTTTTTCTCAAAAACCACTTTTTTTGAAAATATATTATTAAATAATGTTAAATTATAAATAATCATAATTTATTTAAATAGTTGATATTGTGATTTATATAAAATTTTTCTGAATTAATTACAATTTATATATAGTACTATGTATTGCATAGTACTATACAAATAATATATATTTGCACAGAATTACTCAAAATATTATTCTCAAAGCCAAAAAAATGATAACACTCAAAGGGATTAATAAAACTTACTACACGGAGGCAACATCGTTACACGTTCTGAAAAATCTCGATTTACATATTCATCAGGGCGATTATGTATCGATAATGGGAGCATCAGGTTCAGGAAAATCCACTTTATTAAATATTCTGGGGATTTTGGACAATTACGATTCGGGCGATTATTATTTGAACAATACACTAATGAAAAATCTGAACGAAAAACAGTCTGCCTATTATCGTAACGAAATGATTGGTTTCGTTTTTCAGTCGTTTAATCTTATTAATTTTAAAAATGCACTTGAGAATGTGGCATTACCACTATACTACCGGAACATTAGCCGCAAAAAAAGAAATATTATTGCCATGGAATATCTCGACAGAATGGGATTGAAGGATTGGGCACATCATTATCCGAGTGAAATGTCGGGAGGACAGAAACAAAGAGTAGCAATTGCCCGCGCAATAATTACACAGCCAAAAATATTGTTAGCCGATGAACCGACCGGCGCTCTCGACAGTCATACAACAGTAGAAGTTATGAAACTTATAAGTGAGCTAAATACAAATGGTATCACTACACTGATAGTAACACATGAAAAAGCAGTAGCTGATGAAACGCGCACAATCATTCAAATAAAAGATGGCGAGATTGAAAGCATAACCAAAAACCACTAATAGGATTTTTACACTTCAGGAATAAATTTACCAAAAAAAAATCAATATGAATTTATTATATGAAATACTCTCAGCGTTGAAACATAACAAACTGCGCACAATACTGACAGGCTTATCTGTATCGTGGGGTATTTTCATCCTGATAATTCTGTTGGCTGCAGGCAATGGATTGAAAAACGGAGTTACTTCAAACTTTAGCGAACGTGCAACAAACACAGTGCAAATGTGGCCTGGCACCACATCAATGCCTTATAAAGGATTAAAAAGCGGTCGCAGGCTTGAATTTGGAGAAAAACAGGTTGAGTCTGTTAAGGAAAATCTGATTGAAACAGAAAACGAAAGCGGAATTATCGAAAGAAATCTTGTAATCACATATGAAAACGAATTTGGTAATTTCAGTATAAAAGGCGTTCAACCTTCGTATAACAAAGTATTTCGTTTAAAATTTGAGCCAGGCAATGGAAGATTTATCAACAAACCAGATATTGATGAATCGAGAAAAGTAGTCGTAATCGACAAAAAGGTGGCGGATGTACTTTTTAAGAATGAAACCGCGCTTGGAAAATATGTGAAAATTGGCGAAGTTATGTATAATGTAGTGGGTGTAAGTACAAAAAAAGTACAATTCAGCGAAGGTTCTGCTTACATACCATTTACAACTGCACAGTTAATTTACAACCCCGAAAAAAAATTTGGCAGCATAGCCATGCAGGTAAACGGGCTTAAAACTAAAGAAGAGAACGAAGAGTTCAATGACAGATTAAAAGGTACAATATCAAAAACTATGCATTTCGATCCGAAAGACACGCAAGCGCTCTGGATTTGGAATTCGCAACGTGATTATATTGAAACAATGAAAATATTCGATGGTATTTCAATTTTTGTATCAATAATCGGAATTTTCACACTCATAGCAGGAATTGTGGGCGTTAGTAATATCATGCTTGTTTCGGTAAAAGAACGTACACGCGAAATCGGAATTCGGAAAGCAATTGGCGCTCCTCCTGCCTCAATTCTTGGCTCGATTGTATTAGAATCGATAATGATTACAACAATTTTCGGATACATTGGAATGATTGCAGGCGTAAGCCTTACAGAAGCAATAAATTTCTTTATAACCCAAAGCGCTGCGCAAAATCCTTCCGAAACAGGTATGACGGTATTTAAAGATCCTGCTGTTGAACTTTCTTATGTTTATGTATCGACAATTATTTTAATAATAGCAGGAATAATAGCTGGATATATGCCTGCATATAAAGCAGTAAAAATTAAGCCAATAGAGGCAATGCGGGAAGAGTAGAATAATTTACAATTTATACATTTACAATTTACAATTTTAATGTTCAACACAGAAAATAAGTGTAACAAAAAAAGTTCAATATTCAGAAGATGGACTATTTTTGATTTAGATCGCTGGCAGGAAATATGGATTACAATTACCCATAACAAATCGCGGAGTGTGCTTACGGCATTCGGCATTTTCTGGGGAATGTTTATGCTTGTGGCTATGGTAGGAGCGGGTGTAGCATTGGAAAAAGGTATGAGTTCGCAGATTGAGGGATTTGCAACTAATTCTTGTTTTGTGTGGACAGAAAGAACTTCTGAGCCATACAAAGGTTTGAAAAAAGGACGACAATGGAACATGACAAATGAAGATATTATTGTTTTGACAAACAATATTCCCGAAATTCAATATTTAGCTCCCGTACTTTTTAATAACGGAATTATTTCAAGAAACGAAAAATCAGGCAATTTCAATATTAAGGGAAATTATCCTGCTTACAATATGATAGATGAAAGTAAAATGATTTACGGAAGATATATAAACGATATTGATATAACCGAAAAGAGAAAGGTTTGTGTAATTGGCGAACGTGTATATGAAGTCCTGTTCCCTACGAAAGAAAATCCACTCGGTAAAAGCATTCAGGTAAAAGGAATTTATTTTCAGGTAGTAGGCGTTACTCGGCACACTTCCAATATAAATATTGGTGGAAACTCGCAGGAAACAGTTGTTCTGCCTTTCACTACGTTACAACAGGCATTTAATCAGGGAAATATTGTGCATTTTATGGCAGTTACTGCAAAACCCGGCATTAAAGTGAAAGTTGTGGAAACCCGAATTCGTGATGAACTGAAAAAGTTACACAAAATTTCTCCTGAAGATAAAACGGCTGTTGGTGGTTTTAATATTGAAGATCAGTTTACAATGTTTCTGTACCTTGGCATTGGTATCGCCAGTCTGATTTGGATTGTAGGATTGGGAACTTTATTTGCCGGAGCAATCGGTGTTAGTAATATTATGCTTGTAACTGTTCGCGAAAGAACCCGTGAAATTGGAATTCGTCGGGCTTTGGGCGCTACGCCGCAAAACATTATTTATCAGATAATAAGTGAAAGTACAGTTCTTACGCTTTTAGCCGGTACAACCGGATTACTTTTTGGTGTTGGCTTGCTCGAAATTGTGGGAATTTTGCTTAGCCAGGGCGATCAGATGTTTAAAAATCCGCAAATAGGTTTCGGTGTTGCTATTGGTGCTTTATTTATACTGCTTATTATAGGCATTTTAGCAGGATTGCTTCCTGCCAACAGAGCAGTAAGTATAAAACCCATTGAAGCGATTAGGGAAGAATAAAAGCATCTACTATTAGTTCATTTACAATTTACAATTTGATATACCATAATTTCCAAATTTCTTATTTTCTTATTTTCCAGTTTTCTTATTTTCTTATTTTCTTAATTTCAAATTTTCTCAAAAATAATCAACAAAAATATTCAATATGAAAAAGTTTTTTAAGATTTTCTGGCTTGTACTTCTTGCAGTGGTTGTGATTGGAACTTTCAGGTTTTTGTGGAAAAAATCGCAACCTGTTGTAAAAAAATATCAGATTGAAGAAGTAGTCAAAGGCAACATTGAAAAGCGAACAGTAGTAACAGGGAAAGTGGAACCACGCAACGAAATTTTGATTAAACCTCAAATGTCTGGTATTATATCAGAATTATACAAAGAAGCGGGCGATAAAGTGAAAGAAGGCGATATTATTGCCAAAATTAAAGTAATTCCTGATATGGTAAGTTTGAGTTCAGCCGAATCGCGTGTACAGCGGGCGCAAATTGCATGGGAACAGTCTAAAAAGAATTATGAGCGTGATTTGAAGCTTCTGAATGAAAAAGTGATTCCGAACATTGAGTTTGAAAGAACAGAAATAGAATACAAAAATAATAAAGAAGAATTGAAAGCAGCTCAGGATAACCTCAGTTTGATTCGCGATGGAATTTCGAGCGGAAAATCGCAAATATCGAATACGCTTGTACGATCCACGATAAATGGTACAATTCTGGATATTCCCGTAAAAGTTGGAAATTCGGTAATTCAGTCGAATAATTTTAACGATGGAACCACAATTGCATCGGTGGCAAACATGAGCGATATGCTTTTTGTAGGCAAGCTCGACGAAACCGAAGTAGGACGCATTAAAACAGGAATGCCAATGGATATAACCATTGGAGCTATTGAAGGCTCAAAACTCAACGCAGTACTCGAGTATGTTTCGCCAAAAGGAACCGAAGAAAGCGGTGCAATTATGTTCGAAATGAAAGCAGCAGTAAAAGTGCCCGAAGATATTTTTGTACGTGCCGGTTACAGTGCCAATGCAGAAATTATACTAACAAAAGTTGAAAATGTACTTACAGTGCCCGAAAGTTGCGTGGAATTCAGTAACGACACTGCCTTTGTTTTTGTGCTAAAAACACCCCATCCGCAGGAATTCGACAAACGTAGCGTTGTAACCGGACTTTCGGACGGAATAAAAATTGAAATAAAAAGCGGATTGAAACTCAAAGACAAAATCAGAGGAGCAGAAATTGTTGAAGACAAAAGTAAACTAAAGAAAAAATAGAAAATCGCTTTCGGGATAACTCTTTAAAACAAATTGGAATATGAAAAGAAAAATTGCATTCGTAATATTTATAATCCTGCTTGTATTGTCAGGTTATCTGAATTTAGGAGGTTTCAGTGCAAAAACTTATTTGAATACAACTCAGGAAGTTGCTTCAATATCATTTTTTGATACACCTCATCCCGATTACACTCTTAATACTTACAATACCAACAATATCAGAAAAAGAATAAATAATGAAAAAGATTCAATTAAGCAATTTATTACTTATGATAACAAAATTCAGTTTTATGAAAAAACCAGTTTGGGAATTGGGAGATTTTTACCTTACTACAAACCGGTTTCGATAAATTCAGAAGCTGTTTACCGTTGGGAAGTTACAATTAAAAACAATGGAGAAAACAAAGTTTTAACAGGCAATGGAAAACTGATAATAACTGGTAAAACTACTGTTAAGGGAAATATAGCGCCAAATAAAGTAAAAAAAATGGCAATAGAGAATGTGGTAAAAGAAGCCGAGAAAAACATAAATAACCAAATTGATAAAAAAATTTCTGAATTGTTCTAAACTACTTTATCAAAGAAAAAATTATTAAAATGAAAAAAATATTTTTAGCAATATTGCTTGTTTTTATAATATCAAACGGACTTTTTGCTCAAAAAAAAGTGTATAGTCTCCCTAAATGTATTGAAACAACTTTGGCTAACAACCGGAACATAAAACAAAAAGAAATTGCAAACAAAACTGCAGAAATTGCTTACGAGCAATCGAAATTAAATCTTCTTCCCTCGGTGTCGGGTTCGGCAAGTCAGGGTTGGAGTTTCGGACGATCACAAATGGCCGATGGAACATATAAAAATATTAACTCATCGAACAGCTCATTTGGAATTTCGGCAGGACTTACATTGTTCGATGGCTTACGTATGAAGTACAATATCGATGCACGGCTTTCGGAAAAGAAAGCCACTGAAGCAGATCTCGAAATGGTTAAACGCGATATAATCATAAGTGTTTCAACCGCATATCTGAATATTTTGCTCAAAAAAGAATTATTGCAGATTTCGGCAGAGCAATTGGCGCTTACCCGCAACAAAATTGACCAGCAAAAGGCATTGATAAAAGCCGGTAAACTTGCCGAAGGAGAAATTTACGAACTGCTGGCACAGGAAGCAAAAGAAGATCAATCGCGCATACAGGCAGAAAACGATTTGGAGCAAGCAATGCTTGATTTAGCTCAAATAATGGAAATTAGCGATTTTGAAAATCTGGATATAGAAACACCGGAGTATCTCACAGAAAAAGATCTTGTATTGCTGAACCCACAAAATGTGTATGACAGCGCCTTGATGGTACGACCCGATATTAAAAGCGCTGAATTCAGATTGAAAAGCAGCGAAAAAAATGTAGAAATTGCACGTTCGGGATATTATCCTACTGTTTATTTTGGTACAAACATAGGCGGTGGATATTATAATACTGTTGGCATACCTGTAAACACTTCGGTAGGATTTAATATGAGTGTCCCGATTTTCAACAAGATGGAAACCCGAAATCAGATTCGCACTGCTAAATTGAATCTCGAAAACGATAAACTAACTCTTGAAAATTCGAAAATACAGTTACGTAAAAATATTCAACAGGCATACCACAATGCTGTTTCGGCGAAAGCCAGATGGACTGCTGCAATTAAATCGGAAATTGCAGCGCGTGAAGCGTACCGATTCTCCGAAAAAAAATTCGAATCAGGCAAAGCTACAGTTTACGAACTTTATCAGGTAAAAAACAATCTTTCTTTAGCACAATCGGAAGTTGTACAATCGAAATATGAATATATTTTTAGAGTAAAACTT
>CAYQWD010000081.1:0-8962 GCA_964420955.1 uncultured Paludibacter sp.
GCTTGGATTTTATGAATACTTTCAACTTGCTGAAGATTTTGGAGCTGAACCATTGCCTGTTATCAGCGTTGGACTTGCCTGCCAGTTCCAGAATGGTTGCTGTGAAGCTCACGTAGCTGTTGGCGAATTACATGAATACATTCAGGATGCACTCGATTTGATTGAGTTTGCAAACGGTCCCGTTACTACCAAATGGGGTAAACTGCGCGCCGAGATGGGACATCCCGAACCTTTTAATATGAAACTGCTGGCAATCGGTAACGAACAATGGGGACCAGAATATCCTGAACGCCTCGAACCCTTTATGAAAGCCATTCGCGCAAAATATCCGAACATAAAAATTATCGGAAGTTCTGGTCCCGGATCCGAAGGCAAAGATTTCGAATATCTCTGGCCTGAAATGAAACGGTTGAAAGTTGATTTGGTGGACGAACATTTTTATCGTCCTGAAAAATGGTTTCTCGATGGCGCCGCCCGTTACGATACTTACGACCGCAAAGGTCCGAAAGTGTTTGCCGGCGAATATGCCTGTCACCCGCGTAACCGCAAAAACAACTTCGAGTCGGCATTGTGCGAAGCTGCTTTTATGACCGGTTTTGAACGAAATGCCGATGTAGTACACATGTGTACTTATGCACCTCTTTTTGCGCATGTCGAAGGCTGGCAGTGGAGACCCGATTTGATATGGTTTGATAATTTGCGAAGTGTAAAATCTATAAATTACTACGTGCAACAACTTTACGGGACATACCTTGGAACCAATGTACTTACAACACTTAGCGGCAAAACTCCTTTAACTGGACAGGATGGATTGTATGCTTCATCAGTTATCGATAAAAATAAAAATGAAATTTACTTGAAAATTGCCAATACATCAGCCGATACCAAAAATGTAAGTTATACTTTCAACGGA
The DNA here is from genome assembly GCA_964420955.1 of uncultured Paludibacter sp. Taxonomy (GTDB): domain Bacteria; phylum Bacteroidota; class Bacteroidia; order Bacteroidales; family Paludibacteraceae; genus Paludibacter. Next base: position 914 of record CAYQWD010000081.1, read on the forward strand.
CTGAAACCGGCTTTGCGCTCTGGCAAACACATTGTTTTAAAATCAAATGATTTGGATGTTGAAAACACACTCGAAAAGCCCGATGCGGTTGTTCCAGTAAGTTCAGAAATTAAACTTAACGGTAACATTTTCGATGTACAGCTTCAGCCAAAAACCTTTAATGTATTTGTGATAAAATTATAATAATTGCAGCTAACTTCGGTACAAATAAAAATTAAACAACCGGATTTCGATAGTAGAAATCCGGTTGTTTCATTAAATATTGTGCAGTATTTTATTTATTCATTTCCTTCGCCCAGCTATCTTTGAGAGATACTGTGCGATTAAAAATCAGTTTACCCGAAACTGAATCAGAATCGACATTGAAATATCCAATGCGCTGAAACTGGAAATGATTGAGCGGTTTGGCATTTGCCAGTGAAGGTTCTACATAACATTCAGTTAACACTTTCAGCGAATCAGGGTTCAGTAGATCGCGGAAATCGCGTTCATCAGCTGATGGATTTTCAACACTGAAGAGCCGATCGTACAAACGTACTTCTGCTTTAAGCGCATGTTTGGCAGAAACCCAATGCAAAGTCCCTTTAACTTTACGGTTTGCATCGGGCATTCCGCTTTTAGTTTGAGGGTCGTATTCCGCAAAAACAGTAATTATATTTCCGTTTTCGTCTTTTTCACATCCAGTACATTTTACAATATAAGCGCTTTTCAATCGCACTTCCTGCCCGGGTGTCATACGGAAGTATTTTTTTGGCGCATCTTCCATGAAATCTTCCCTTTCGACATACAATTCTCTGCTGAAAGGGATCTCACGACTACCTGCTTCAGGATTTTCAGGATTGTTTTCGGTGTTTATCCATTCCACATGATATTCGGGATAATTCGTGATAACGAGTTTAACCGGATTAATCACAGCATTAACACGTTGAGCAGTTTTGTTAAGCGTTTCGCGCGCTGCGTGTTCCAGCAAACCTATATCGTTTTGTGCTTCAAATTTTGTGTAGCCAATTTTGTCGATAAAATTATGAATGGCTTCGGGCGTAAATCCACGGCGGCGCAATCCGCAAAGCGTAGGCATACGCGGGTCGTCCCAACCGTTTACCAAACCTTCCTGTACAAGCTGAAGCATTTTTCGCTTACTCATTACAGTATAAGTTAGGTTGAGTCGATTGAATTCAGTTTGGCGCGGGCGGTAATCCGTGTCGGCAAACTGATTGATAAACCAATCGTACAAAGGACGGTGCACTTCAAATTCGAGTGTGCAAAGTGAATGAGTAACTCCTTCGAAATAATCAGACTGACCATGTGCATAGTCGTACATCGGATACGCTTTCCAGGTCCAACCGGTACGGTGATGAGGATGTGTAGTTATAACACGATACATTATCGGATCGCGAAAATGCATATTTGGCGATGCCATATCAATTTTTGCACGCAATACCATTGCTCCGTCAGCAATTTCGCCTGTGTTCATTTTTTCGAAAAGCGCCAGACTTTCTTCTATCGGTCGGTTGCGGTATGGGCTTTCAGTTCCGGGAGTTGTTGGCGTTCCTTTCTGACGTGCAATTTCCTCTGCTGATTGTTCATCGATATATGCTTTTCCGTTTTTTATCATTTTGACAGCCAAATCCCACAATTGCTGGAAATAATCGGAAGCATAATATACATTCGCCCATTTATAGCCAAGCCAGTGAATGTCTTCCATTATGGAATCGACATACTCCACATCTTCCTTAACGGGATTTGTGTCATCGAACCTTAAATTGCAAACACCGCCGTAATTTTCGGCTATGCCAAAGTCGAGACAAATAGCCTTTGCATGACCGATATGAAGATAACCGTTAGGTTCCGGTGGAAAACGCGTTTGAATTCGTCCATCGTTTTTGCCTTCTTTCAAATCCTGTTCAACCATTGCCTCAATAAAGTTGAGACTTTTTTTGGGTGCTTCTTCTTTTTTATTTTCCATTTTATTATTTACTGTTCAACATTTCGTGTTAATGGTGTGATGACTCATTCAATTGTATCTTTCCACTTGAACCTCAAATGATTTATTTATTCAATTATTTTTACGCTTTATTGGTTATCTTCAATCTCATTTTTCAATTGAAATACATTTCTCAATAGTTTGAATAAATGTTTTTTGTAGGTTCAATAAGTGGTTTTACATCTTCTTCAAGTAGATTATATACATCATCGTAATCACCAGTCTGTCACATTTCAAAAAGTTTAGAATAAAAACGTCCTAAATCTTTCGGTATAATATTTTTTGAAATAAAATGCAATCCAAATAATCGTATTACTCCTGAATGAGTTTGTGCATTATGTTTATTATTAACCAATAAAGCGGATACAATATAGTAACAAGCATAATAAAGTCTGTTCACCACAGCGTTCCAATATCCAAGCTGAGCTATTCCTGCAGCTTGTTCGTAAGTTTCTTTGGCTTTCTGAATTTTTAATGCAACAATTGCATTTCTTTCTTCATCTGTGAGACTCATAACACAATTCCTTCTTCTTCTATATTCTTATAAAAAGGAGTAAAACTTCGTTTCATCCAATCTTTAATAGTGTAAAGTTTAGGACTTATTTGTTCACCATTTTTCCATCCGAATTCAATCAATGGATATGAAATTTTATCAAAATCGTTATCCTCAATTTTTTCCTTATCCAACAATATCAGTAAATCCCAATCAGATTCATAATTTTCAGTTCCTCTTGCCCTTGATCCAAAAAACACAACTTTAGCTGTAGGATAAATTGAAGAAACTTTTTTCTTTATTGCCTTCAAAAATGTACTTTGTTTCATAAGTTAATAATTGATTTGTGGGAACTTTTAAAAAGGCAAAACTTTTCTAACAAATTTGATTTGATTAATTCAGGTATTTAACAAAAAACACTCCCCAAAATTAGTGATTTATCATTGGGTTTATAATAGAAACGATATTTTTGGCAAAAATTTAACTATTTTCAGTATTCCCTTCTATGGATTAGAAGTTGTTTCTCCATACCCTTTTATCAATCCTCTTGATGATTTTTTTACAAAATTCAGTATTTCATCTTTTTCAGGACAATCAGGAATTTCCACTTCGATTATCTGTAAAGCATTTGTAGTGTTTTTTCCGGATTGAAAAATAATACGGTAAATATCCTGTAATATATTGATTTTCTCCGGTGAAAAATTCCGACGGCGCAGCCCAATTGAATTCAGTCCGCCGTAAGAGAGTGGATCACGAATGGTAATATAAGGTGGTACATCTTTGGTAACTTTCGACCCTCCCTGAATCATTACATGTGCGCCAATTTTTGTAAACTGATGCACTAACACGCCTCCACTCAAAATTGCAAAATCTTCAATCTCCACTTCACCGGCCAATTGTGTGGCATTCGACATTATCACCGAATTACCAATCAGACAGTCGTGAGCTACATGACAATATGCCATCAGTAAACAATTGTTCCCTACAATGGTTTTTCCTTTTGCAGCAGTACCACGATTCACTGTTACACATTCGCGTAAGGTGGTGTTATCGCCAATAATCGCTAAAGTTTCTTCACCTCGAAATTTTAAATCCTGTGGAATGGCAGCAACTACTGCACCCGGAAAAATTCGACAGTTTTTCCCAATACGGGCGCCTTCCATTATGGTAACATTTGGTCCTATCCATGTTCCTTCTCCAATTTCTACATTTTTTTGGATGGTTACAAATGATTCAATCGTTACACTTTCGTGTATTTTGGCTTCGGGGTGAATGTTGGTTAGGTTTGAAATCATGTTTTAATTTACAATTTAAATATCCGCCACGGCGGACAAGTTTTACGATTTACAATTTTCTTTCAGTGTTTGTATAATTTTAAAATGAAAAGCAGGTTGAATTTTTGCATATAAACTACTGTAATGTTAGGAAAAATTTGGCGGTTTTAATATTTGTATAAAATATTGCAGAACAAATCCCATTTAAATATGGAAAAACTTTCAAACCATCAAATTAATACAACACTACTTTTCATTGAGCATTGCCTGCCTTACAAGTTTTGCCAATTCGGTATTTGTACGATGTCCTGGATAAACAGCCGATATGCGTCCGATTAATGGACGCCCAACAAGCGCCATATCGCCGATTACGTCCATCAGTTTATGACGGGCAGGTTCATTTTCATAATGTAAGTCGCCGGTAATATATCCAAGTTGGGTTGCATCGAGGCGTGGCTGTCCGAGTTTATCAGTCAATCTGTCCATCGATTCCTGTGCAATGGGTTCATCGTAAATTACAACTGCATTTTTCAAATCGCCACCTTTAATAAGATTCATCTTCAGTAATGGACGCACTTCGCGTACAAAAACAAATGTACGCGCAGCTGCAAATTCTGTTGCAAAGCTATTTATATCAGATAATTCAGCGGTCTGACTTTTAAGCATTTTTGAACGGAACCCGATTTTTACATCCACTTTAAAAGAATCGTCAGGAACAATTGAAATTTTCGAACCCGTTTCAGGGTTTGTATAAGATATTTCATTGGTAATTTTAAAGAAATTTCTTTCTGCATCCTGTTCTGTCAGTCCTGTTTCAAGAATTTTATCCACAAAAAAGCGTGCACTTCCATCAAGTATCGGAAATTCAGGGGCATCCACTTCGAGCATGCAATTGTCTATTCCCATTACATACAGAGCTGCCATGGCATGTTCTATGGTGCTTACCTGCATTTCATCTTTAACAAGTACAGTGCCACGCACCGTTTGACCAACATAATCGGCGACAGCTTCCATTTCAGGTTGTCCGGGTAAATCTACACGCTTAATTCGTATGCCATGATTAGTTGGAGCAGGTAAAAACTTAAGGTTGATGCTTAATCCTGTGTGTAATCCTTTACCTGCAAAACTGAAACTATCAGATATTGTATGTTGTTTTTTTGAATTTACTTTGTTCATTTGTATTCATTTTCCCGGTTATTTTTGCCGGATATCATCAAGTTGACGTTTTAAGTCATAAATAATTCTTTGCATTTCGGGCAGATTTTTAAATACAACGGCTGAGCGTTGAAAATCGCGAAGGGGAATCGAAGGATAGCCCATAAGTATTTGCCCTGAAGTTTTTACTGAATTTGGTACGCCGGTCTGAGCTGCTATGATTGTTTTGTCGGCAATGGTTAAATGACCAGCCACTCCCACCTGACCAGCAAGAATACAGTTTTTTCCTATTCTGGTTGACCCTGATATGCCGGTTTGGGCAGCTATAACGGTGTTCTCGCCAACTTCCACATTATGGGCAATTTGTACAAGATTGTCAATTTTCACACCTTTTCGTATGATTGTGCTTCCCATTGTGGCGCGGTCGATAGTAGTATTTGCGCCAATTTCCACATCATCTTCAAGAATAACATTGCCGGTCTGCGGAATTTTGTTGTAAATCCCATCGGTTGTTTGTGCAAACCCGAATCCATCGGAGCCAATAACAACTCCCGCATGAAGTATGCAATTATCGCCGATTATACAATCTTTATAAATTTTTACACCTGCATAAAGCGTAACATTATTGCCAATTTTTACATTATCGCCAATATAAGTGCCTCCAAATAACGAAGCGTTATTGCCTAAATTAACATTTTCGCCAACAGCAACAAAAGCTTCGATATAGGGTTCTTTGCCTATGATCGCCGATTTCGAAATGTAAGATTTTTCAGAAATTCCTGTTTTGCGAGTGCTGCATTGTTCCACCAATGTGAGCAATTTTGCAATCGCTTCATAAGCATTTTCTACCCTTATTAATGTAGCTTTTATTGGATGTTCAGCGATAAAACTGTTGTTTACCAAAATCACATCAGCCGTACTATCGTAAATATATTTGTTGTATTTCTGATTCGATAAAAAGCTCAGCGTACCGGGTTTTCCTTCTTCAATTTTGGAAAAACCTGAAACTTTTACCTGAGGATTTCCCTCAACTTTTCCATGTAAAAAATCAGCTATTTGATAGGCTGTAAACTCCATTTAAATCAATTTTAATTAATTTGCAAAAGTACGAAACTATTTTTTAATAATCCTTTTTTAAATATGTATTGAAATAAAAAAATGCTTGCAAATTAAGAAAAGAAACGTTTTTTAAATCAATTTATTTCAAACCTGAATCATAAAAGATGTATTTTTTGGTTTTTTAGTTGCATCAACTAAGATAAAAACCCGGATTTATTCCGAAAACTCCATTAAATATGCTTTTATAAATCCATCAATATCACCATCCATTACAGCATTTACGTTAGAGGTTTGGTAGTTTGTGCGGTGGTCTTTCACGCGCCTGTCATCGAAAACGTAACTGCGAATTTGTGAACCCCATTCAATTTTTTTCTTTCCTGCTTCGACTTTAGCGGTTTCAGCTTTCCGTTTTTCTATTTCGAGTTCGTAAAGTTGCGATTTAAGCATACGCAGTGCATTGTCCTTATTCCCGAACTGCGAACGGCTTTCGGTATTTTCAATTATAATTTCATCAGGCTGATTGGTTACGGGATTTATAAATTTATAATGCAATCGCACGCCTGTTTCAACCTTGTTTACATTCTGTCCGCCGGCTCCGGAAGAGCGGAAAGTGTCCCATGATAAGTTGGCAGGATTTATTTCAATTTCGATGCTGTCGTCGATAAGCGGAATTACAAAAACCGAAGTAAACGAAGTCATGCGTTTGCCTTGTGCATTGAATGGTGAAACTCGAACCAAACGGTGAACACCATTTTCACTTTTGAGATAGCCATAAGCCATTTCTCCTTCAAACTGCATGGTAACGGTTTTAATTCCCGCTTCATCGCCATCCTGAATATTTGTGATTTCAATTTTGTAGTTGTTGCGTTCAGCCCATCGCTGATACATTCTGAAAAGCATTTCTGCCCAATCCTGCGCTTCGGTGCCACCGGCTCCTGCAACAATTTTTATTACAGCTCCCATTCTGTCTTCTTCTTTTGAGAGCATATTCTTCATTTCGAGTGTTTCTACCTGTTCCAATGCGAGTTTATATGCAACATCAACTTCATCTTCGGTTACAGCATCTTCGCGATAGAAGTCCATGGCAAGTTGCAATTCTTCAAGTGCGGTTTTTACATCATTGAAACCCACCACCCAGTTTTTTAATTCTTTTATTTTTCGCATTTGGGCTTCGGCAGATTTTGCATCGTCCCAAAATCCAGGAGCATGAGTACGTAATTCTTCTTCTTCTATTTGAATGTTTTTTGTGTCGATGTCAAAGATACCTCCTCAACGCACTTCCGCGTTCCAGCAATTCTTTGAGCTGGTCTGTAGTAATCATAATGGTTTTATTTTTTTTGAATTATTTAAGAATGATAAAAGTAAAATAATAGATTCCGTTTTTTAAATAAAGCATAAAAAAACGGCTAAATTAAAATTACAGAAAAAAATACCGAAGCAAAGCCCACACAGAAACCGGCTAATGTTTGCCCTGGAGTATGTGCCTTCAGTTCGATACGTGAAAGCGCTACCAATGCCGACAAGCTCAGAATAATAACAAAAAGCCAAACTGGATTTATTGCCATACGATAGCAGATGCCGAATATTCCTCCTGCAAGTCCGCCAATACCCGACATGTGAGCGCTGATTTTCCACTGAAAGTTAATGAGGGTAATCAGTAATATTGAAAGTGAAGCTCCCAAACCCATAGCTACAAGTGACATGGGAAAGTCAAGAATTTTCCACAAAAATAATGTCCAGAAAAGATAAGAAATGAAAGAAAAGAGGTAAGGTATCGTTCTTTCTTCGCGTTTTGAAATAAACAAATCAAGTATTTTTCCTTTTGATATTAAAAGCAAAATAGGTGCAGCTGGCATTAATGCTGTAAACACAAAGGTTGACAGTACTGCAAAAAATTTCCATTTAAGCGTGAAAACAGAAAAAAGATCCATGTTTACAAGCAAAATAATGCCAAAAACCGGCATAAAAAGCGGTTGCAAAACGAAAGAAACTATTTTATAAAATTTTTTCATCAATTCTAATATAGAACAAAGAACAAAGAATAAAGAACAAAGAATAAAGAACAAAGAATAAAGAACAAAGAA
>CAYQWD010000082.1:0-1091 GCA_964420955.1 uncultured Paludibacter sp.
AACAAAGAATAAAGAACAAAGAATAAAGAACAAAGAATAAAGAACAAAGAATAAAAGAGGAAAAAACAGATCACCGTTCACCAATCATTCCTGATAGCTATCGGGATCACTTATCTGCCAATCACCAATCACACACATAAAATCAATCAAATTTCCTTTCTGAGCCGCGCTACGGGAATATTCAGCTGTTCGCGGTATTTTGCCACTGTGCGGCGTGCAATTGGATATCCTCTTTCTTTCAGCACATCGGCAAGGGCATCATCGTTAAGCGGGTGTCGTTTGTTTTCAACTTCAATACAAACCTGCAGTATTTTTTTTATTTCACGGGTCGAAACTTCTTCCCCTGATTCGTTTGTCATGGACTCTGAAAAGAAATATTTAACCGGATAAATTCCAAATTCAGTTTGAATATATTTGCTGTTGCTCACCCTCGAAATGGTTGAAATATCGTATCCCGTAATATCAGCAATATCTTTCAGAATCATTGGTTTCATGAAGCGGTCATCCCCTTCGATAAAAAAATCGTACTGAAACTCAACAATAGCTTTCATGGTAGTAAGCAAAGTTTGCTGCCGTTGTTTAATTGCGTCAATAAACCAGCGAGCAGAATCAATTTTTTGTTTAACGAACATAACCGCATCTTTCATTTGGCGAGTCTGGTTTTTCTTGTTCGAAGTGTAATCGTACAGCATTTCGTTATATGTTCCGTTTACACGTAGTTCTGGTATGTTGCTGTTGTTCAGATGCACGATAAGTTTTCCTTCATTGTTTTCGAGAATAAAATCGGGCACAATCGTTGCCATCGATTTTTCGAGCACATTTCCGCCCCATGCATTGCCGGGCTTGGGATTCAGTTTTAGTATTTCGGCAATCACATTTTTCAGTACACTATCTTCAACTCCAAACGATCGAAGTATTTTATCATAATGTTTTTTTGAAAATTCTTCGAAATAATTTTTTAAAATTTCAATTGCAATTTTTATTTCTTGTGTTTGCTTTTTTCTCTGTAGTTGTAAAAGCAGACAGTCCTGCAGATCGAATGCGGCAACTCCGGGTGGATCAAATTCGCGAATAATACTTACCATTCGTTG
>CAYQWD010000082.1:1138-8858 GCA_964420955.1 uncultured Paludibacter sp.
TATCGTCCACCATAGCTTCAGGATCGCGCCGGAGGTAACCTTCATCATCAATATTGCCAATTATATATTCAGCAATCTGACTTTCATGGGCAGTTAGTTGTTGTAATCCAAGTTGGTCAACAAGATATTCATGAAAAGTCATTCCAACGGAGAAAGGAATTTCTTCGCGTTTATCATCTTTGGAAGTGTTATTTGTCTTAAGCTTATAGTCTGGAATGTCATCATCTGACATATATTCTTCAAGGTCAAAGTCATCGTTACTGGTTTCATCATCATTGCCAAATTCATCTTCTTCCTGTTCAGCAGCATCAGAGTCAACGCCTTCCTCCAGAGCCGGATTTTCTTCCAGTTCCTGGCGGATTCGCTCTTCAAGTTCAAGCGTGGGCACTTCAAGCATTTTAATAACCTGAATTTGTGCCGGCGAAAGTTTTTGTTGAAGTTTTTGTTGAAGTTGCTGCTTTAACATATCAAAATTACCGAATCTTCGTTGCAATGTTTAAGGGTGCAAAGATACAATTTTTAGTGGTTATATGAAGCGTTGTAAAGCTAACTTTTTTGTGAAGAATTATTTTTCAATTGATTGAAAAACGCGGACACTAAATAATGCTTATGGTTTGTCAGGGCTTTAAATCTTTAAATTTACTCCAGTATTAAAATGAATACCTGCCATTGGATATCCATAATTAATTTCGTACTGAGTGTTCAGCAAATTATTACCCATTAAAAACAAATTAAGCCACGATAATGCTTGTACTGAAATGCGTGCATTAATCAGCATGTAAGTTTGTTTTTCAGGGGTGGGGGTGATGCGTGTGTAAAGTTTGTCAACAAATTGAGATGCCACTTTGATATTAAAAATGCCCTGCGAAAAATTTACACTCAGATTTGCTTGATGCTTTGGCGCTGCTAAAATGGCTTTTTCAGCATCGATAAAACTGTAATTACCATGCAACATCAAACTATTTAAAATCATATATTTAGCTGAAAACTCTATCCCCTTGTTGTTGAATGTTCCTGAGTTTTGTCGCATAGTTACTAGTGGTGGTACAATCTGAATAAGATTTTCACCTTTCACCCAGAAAGCAGTGAGTTCAAATTGCAATTTATTGTTTATAAGTGTCTGCAGCCAGCTTATTTCATAATTTAACATACGCTCGGGTTTCAAATCGGGATTTGGAGCATACAGAAACATTTCCATAATTGTTGGGCTTCGAAAGCCTTTTGAAACAGATGACTTGAAAGATGTAGTTTCATTTTGAATGTACGACAAACCAATCATTGGGATTAACTCACTTCTGTAAACTGAATTGTTTTCGTACCGCAATCCTGCATTTAAAGTCAATCGATGCAAAATTTGTTGGCGAGTGTAAGCATACAATGCCAGTTCATTTACTGTTTTCAGTTGATTTGCAGCTTTGCCCCTGTTAGCTTTTCCACCGTATTGTTTCAAATCCGAACCGATGGTCAAACTGTTTCCATTCCATATTTTTATTGTTTCGTAAAGCATTATGCCGCTGTTTCGGTCTGTACTTTCAAAACCATCCGACAAAATATGTTTTCCGAAATTATGATAAAATTTTACCGAACCCTCTGCATTTTCGAACTTATTATCAATTGAAACAGATGCTTTACCTCTAAGAATATCAATATTAAAGGGAGCGGGTTTGTAAATTGAACCATTGTCATTGGCATTGATTTGTGCAAGGCTAACATCAGCTTCGGCGCTGAAATTTTTATTAAAATTGTATCCGGTTTTCAAATAGCCGTTCGAAATTCGAAAATCAGTATTCTCACGGGTGCCATTGGTGCGGTTGTGATTTACCGAAGCAAAAGCGCTCCACTTATCTCTCCGAAAACCAGCTGTGCCATGATATTTTTGTGTATTAAATAATCCATAGGATGCTCCAAGGTTCAATTTTAAACCTTCATCCTTTTGTTTTTTTGTGATAAGATTGATTACTCCACTCATAGCATTGGAGCCATAAAGAATTGATGCCGGTCCGCGAATGACTTCTACTTTTTCCACATCGGTAGCAACATAAGCATCGGGCAGCGGATGTCCGAAAATTCCCTGATATTGAGGATGTCCAACTATTAATACAAGAACACTTGAGTTAGGTTGTGAACCAATACCACGCATTGTGATTGCGCCTGAACCACCTGTAGCAACTCCAAAACCGAGTACATTGCGTTCGGTTACAAAAAAGCCGGGAACAAAATTGCTCAGCGCTGGTAATACGTTTATTTGTCCGCTTTTTTCAATGTCCGCTGCTGTAATAAGCGAAACAGAAAGGGGCACTAATCTACGTGAAATTTCACTTTTACTTCCTGTAACAACTACCTCAGATAAACTGACACTGTCATTTGCAACATCTTTTGGAAAGAGTTGTAAAGGGAATCCGATAAATATTAAAACGACAAATAAAAATTCAAGTTTAATCATTTTTTTTTGAGTTAATTTTTTTGCAAAAATAACAAATCAAAAACAAAAACAAAGAAAACAGATTTTGGTTCAGGAATAAAATAATCCTGTTTAAAGGTACTCAATCAACTCTGTTTCTTTTTCGACCAATACAATTATTTAATTATTATTAAGTTACATGAATTCGCCATGTTTTTTAATTTTTTACTATTTTTGCTGTTCAAAAAAAATAATCAAACAAAAAAAATAATTTATGAAGAAGTTCTCAAAAGCGTTTTGGGTTGCAAACTCCGTAGAGTTGCTTGAGCGACTGGCTTATTATGCAGTTTTTATTGTAATCACACTTTATTTATCCAATGTTTGGGGATTTTCCGATATCGAAGCTGGTGTGATTTCCGGAACTTTTTCCGCGCTACTTTATCTTCTACCAACATTTATGGGTGCATTATCCGACAAAATAGGTTTTCGCTCTGCCATAATACTTGCATTTTTATTACTTACACTCGGATATGGTGGTTTGGGACTGCTTCCTACTTTGCTCGAAAGCGCCGGTTTAGTTGACTATGAAGTGACAACAACATTTAGCGGACTTGAAAACAGTTGGCTGCGTTGGTCTATTTTACCGGTACTTGTTTTAATAGTAATTGGAGGTTCCTTTATAAAAGCCGTAATATCAGGTACTGTTGCGCGTGAAACAAATACAGAAACGCGTGCCCGCGGATTTGCCATTTTTTATATGATGGTTAATATCGGCGCTTTTCTTGGGAAAACAGTAGTCGATCCATTGCGCAAAAGCATGGGCGATCAGGGTTTGGTTTATCTAAATTATTTTTCTGCTGCAATGACATTACTTGCGCTCATAGCAGTTTTCTTCTTTTATAAATCTGTAAAAACTGAAGGTCAGGGAAAAAGTTTTGTTGAAATCGGACGAGGATTGCTCAAAGTTCTTGGTAATGTACGTTTACTTGTGCTGATTTTGATAATAAGCGGTTTCTGGATGATACAAAGTCAAATGTATGCCACAATGCCTAAATACGTAATCCGCATGATTGGCGAAGGTGCTTCGCCCGGCTGGTATGCAAACGTAAATCCGTTTGTGGTGTTTTTGCTTGTAAATTTTGTTACTTCATTTATGAAAAAAAGAACTGCGCTTACTTCAATGACTATTGGTATGCTTATAATTCCGCTTTCTGCACTGGTTATGGCGGGTGGCTCTCTTGTAGGCAAAGGCGAAATTCTTGGACTTCATCCCGTTGCTTTCATGATGATAATCGGGATTGCAATGCAAGCAGTGGCTGAGTGTTTTATTTCGCCCCGTTTTCTGGAATATTTCTCACTACAATCTCCCAAAGGTGAAGAGGGACTTTATTTGGGATTTAGCCATTTACATTCTTTCTTTTCGTACCTTTTTGCTTTCGGACTTTCGGGTTTTCTGCTCGACAAATACTGCCCCGATCCACGTGGTTTCAGTTCGCCCGAAGCTTATTCATTAGCTACACAAAATGCTCACTACATCTGGTATGTTTTTGTTGGAATCGGTCTGGTATCGGCAGTTGCTTTGTTGCTTTACGGATATTTCACCAGAAAAATTGATGGAAAAATTGAAACGAAGAATTTGTGATGGGCAATGGGTGATTAGTGTTCCCGAAGTTTCGGGAGTGATAGGTGATTTGTTACTATCGTTTTATTTTAATGTTTTGTTAAGCGAAATTTGACATTATTTTTTCATAACACATTGCTGATAATATTTCGATTGTTACAGGGGCAAACCTTCAAATTATCACAACACTAATTTAAATATTGAAAATGCTGAAAAAATTGAAGGGATATATGATGCCGGTGGCTATGATAACAGGAACACTGCTTTACAATCAGGTAAGCGTACTCGCTTTTATCATACCGTACCTTATTTTTATCATGCTATTGCTCACGTTTGTAAAAATTTCAATATACGATATACATTTTAAAAAACTTCATTTGTGGCTTTTGCTCGTTCAGGCAGCAGGCAGTGTACTTGTTTTTCTAGTTTTAAAACCTTTTAATGTTACATTGGCTCAGGGCGTGATGATTTGTGTGCTTGCTCCAACCGGAACTGCAGCTGTTGTTATTACCAGCATGTTGCGAGGAAATTTGGCGAGTCTTACAGCTTACAGCCTTGCAAGTAATGTGCTTGTAGCAGTTATGGCGCCTGTGTTTTTTTCTTTTATTGGCATAAATCATGAATTGCCTTTTTTCACTTCCTTTTTCGATATCGGAAAGCGGGTTTTTGTTTTGCTGGTTGTACCACTCATTTTGGCGTTTTTGCTCAATAAATATTTTCCTAAACTAACACAAGAATTAAAAAAACACTCGGGTGTTTCTTTTTATCTCTGGAGTTTGGCGCTTGTAATTGTCTCGGGTCGAACTGTATTTTATATAGTCCATCAGCCTGAAAAAAACAATCTGATTAATCTTATGATTGCATTGGGTGCGCTTGTGGTTTGTCTGGCGCAGTATTTTATTGGACGCAGATTAGGTAGAGTTTACAATGATACGGTAGCAGGCGGACAGGGACTCGGACAAAAAAACACGGTTCTTGCTATATGGTTAGCTCAAATGTATCTTAATCCTGTTTCGTCTATCGGTCCGGGAGCTTATGTGCTTTGGCAGAATATTTTCAACTCGTGGCAGGTATGGCGCGATAGGAAGAATATTTAACTTCGTTGATATTAACTTTGTTGAAATTACGCTTCGCGTGGAATTAACTTCGTTGAAATTACGCTTCGCGTGGAATTAACTTTGTTGAAATTACGCTTCGCGTGAAATTAACTTCGTTGATATTACGCTTCGCGTGGAATTAACTTTTGCTAATCTGAATTGTGTTGTATTGCAATAAAAAAAATCATTAAGTTTGCCATCAATTAACAACTGATACAAAAATGACAAAAAACACATTAAGCATGCCTGCACGGCTGCTCTCACTTGATGTAATGCGCGGAATTACAATTGCTGGCATGATAATGGTTAATAATCCGGGAAGCTGGAGCTATGTTTATGCCCCACTCGGTCATGCGCAATGGAACGGACTTACTCCCACCGACTTGGTTTTCCCATTCTTTATATTTATTATGGGTGTTTCGATGTTTTTATCGTATAAAAAACTCGATTTTCGTTTATCGAAAGATAGTTTCATAAAACTTACACGCCGTTCGGTTTTGCTATTTCTTATCGGATTGGGTCTGGCATGGTTAAGCCTTTCAATGCGGCAATTTAATGCTATGAGGGGTGATGAGATTGGTTTTTTTGCTCGTTTATGGCTGTCGGTGAGCGATTTGGAGAACCTGCGAACTTTGGGTGTTTTACAACGTCTGGCGCTTGTTTCTTTTTTCGGAACGCTTATCATTTTACTGGTGAGGCCTAAGTTCATATCTTGGCTTGCCGGAATAATTTTGTTGATTTACTGGATTTTGATTGCTGTAACAAATAGTTTCGATATGAACGAAGAAAGTATTGTGGCTGTTATCGACCGTGCTGTGTTGGGAGTAACACACATGTATAAGGATACAATGGCTGATGGTACGCGCATTCCATTCGATCCGGAAGGAATACTGAGTACGCTTCCCTGTTTAGCTCATCTTTTGTTAGGTTTCATGGCAGGCAAAATGATTTCAGACAGCAAACATTTGGACGATAAAGTGCTGAAATTATCAATTTTCGGAATTATTATAATGTTTTCAGGATTTTTGCTCGATTACGGATTTCCAGTCAATAAAAAAATATGGTCATCAAGTTATGTTCTCGTAACATGTGGCTTGGCATCTTTACTGTTAGCTTTGTTACTATGGATTATCGACATTAAGGGAAAAAAGAAATGGAGTGTGTTTTTCGAATCGTTTGGCGTGAATCCGCTTTTTGTATATGCCTTTGGCGCATTGTTAACGATTCTGACAGGGAATATCGGCTTTATGCTCCGAGGGGAATGGATTTCTGTAAAAAGTTATATTTATACACAAATGCTACAACCTGCGTTTGGTAATTATTTTGGTTCTCTTTTGTTTGCACTGTTTTTTGTGTTTATTTGCTGGGCTGTGGGACATATATTGTATAAAAAGAAAATTTATATAAAATTGTAGACAGAATAGAATAGACTTTCAAGAATTGTAAATTGAAATCAACCTCAGAAGAAGTTATGCAATGATAAATGTTTTATCGATACAGAATTCCAAATTTTCACCATATACAACGTAACCCATTTGGTTACAAACAAGATTTGTTGTGCCAATTTTGAAGTCAGGAGTATTAACGTGTGAATGTCCGTAAATCCAATACAGTGGTTTATATTCTGTAATTAAATGGTGTAATCTCTTTCTATTTGCCTTTTATATGCAGTGCTGTTATTGCTCCAGAGTGTAGTAAAACAAAATTAACATCATTTATCCTTAACGATTTGGTGTTAATCAGAAAAACATTGCTTCTTATTTTTTCATCAATTATGGAAGGTTTAGAAGCTATATCATAATTGTAAAATTCATGATTACCCGGAATCCAGCAGGTTGACGGGAAGTTGTCTGATAAATATTTGAAAAAGTCAGAATGTTTATCAATTAAACGCAAAGGAACAATATCGCCAGTTAAAATTAATACTTCTCCTTTTGGCTTAAGTGGTTTTGCCTTTAAAAATTGCTTGTTTTCAATAAATTCAAAATGCAAATCAGATGCGTACTGAATATTCATAACCTGACAATATTTCTATAAAAAAAACTATAAAATTATCAAGTTTATAAACTTTTACAACGGTGGCAAAAATGCATCCTCAATATGCTGTATAGTGTATGTTTGCCCTTTGGGAATAACTGAAACGATATCGAAACGTGTTTCACCCATCCAATTGTTTTTAAAAATATAATCGTGCGCTGCCGAAACCAGATTACGGATTTTTCGCAGAGTAATTGCTTCTTCAGGATGTTCGAAGTATTCCGTTGAACGGGTTTTTACCTCGACAATTACGAGCATTCCATCCTTTTCGGCAACAATATCGATTTCCAGTTTGCCGCTAACCCAGTTGGTATGTTTTATTTTATATCCTTTATTGGCAAGATATGCCTGTGCACGTTCCTCGCCAATTTTACCTAATTCGTTGTGATCAGCCATTTTTTAGTTTGAAAAAAATAAGAAAGTAAGAAAATAAGAAATTTAAAGTATTTAAAAATAGCCATTATATAAGTTAGTATATTTCGATATATTTTTAAGATAAACGCAAAGATCCCTTAGTTTGCAGTTAGAAAATATTTAAAGGTTAGTTTCTTACTTTTGTTGTAT
>CAYQWD010000083.1:0-8789 GCA_964420955.1 uncultured Paludibacter sp.
TATTGTTGAATATCATGGCAAAATTGAAATTTAACATTTTTTTAATTTTTTATAGTCGTAAATGGGCTTTTTAAGGCTCGACTAAGTATTTTCACTCTCATTTTCACTATAACAATAAATGCATTCGCGGCTTCAATAATTGTAAGTGGAAAAATAACTTCCAACGGCAAAGGTCTGTCTTATGTGCAAGTAACCGATGGAACTAATATTGTAACTACCGACAAAAAAGGAAAATTCACTATCGAAACTTCTGATTATAAAGAATATATATATTATTCTTTACCATCTGGTTATGAATCGCCTGTTGAAAATGGGATTCCTGTATTTTTTAAAAAGATTAATCCAAGTCTTAAAAAGCAAATAATTAATTTTGAATTAAAAAAAGGGACAAAACCGCAAACAAATCACGTTTTTATCCTTTGGGCGGACCCACAAGTGCACGAATTGGAAGAGTTTAATCAGTTGCAGATTGTTGTAGATGATGTAAAAAAAACCTTAGCAGCACTGCCAGCCGGCTTACCTGTACATGCTATCAGTGCAGGCGATAACGTTTTTGACAAACTGATTTTTTTTGATCAATACAAACAATTGATATCTCAAATTAATGTACCTTTCTATCACGTTATTGGCAACCACGATTTGGATTTTAATAATAGATCGAACGAACTTTCAACAAAATCATTCACAGCTGCTTTTGGACCTACACATTATTCGTTCAATGTAGGAAATGTGCACTATGTGGTACTCAAGGATGTGTTTTATTACGGATTTTCATACCGTTATATGGGATATATCGATGAAAATCAGTTGCAATGGCTCGAAAAAGATTTACAAAAAGTGAAACATGGAAGCACAGTAATTGTATCGCTACATATCCCCACTACTTTTGGCGAGGCTGAAAAGGCAGATAATTTTGAAACTACGCTTTCGAATTCGGTATTGAATCGCGAAGCATTGTATAAAATTTTGGCTCCATACAAAACACATATATTGGCCGGACATAGCCACACCAACTGGCACACACAACCAAAACCAAATATAATGGAACATGTGCATGCTGCTGCCAGTGGAGCATGGTGGCAGGGCGAGGTTTGTCCGGATGGTTCACCTAAAGGGTACGCGGTTTACGAAATTGCAGGCGACAGTGTGAGCTGGTACTTTAAAGGAGTTAATCATGATAAATCTGAACAGTTAAAACTTTATAATACGGGAGCTGACAAAGATTTTCCTCAATGTTTCATAGCCAATGTTTATAATTTCGATTCTCATTGGAAGGTGGTATGGTACGAAAACGGAGTTTTAAAAGGTGAAATGACACGTTATTGGGGCAAAGATCCTTACGCTGCAGAATTGTATCAACCGGGAAAAAATAAAAAACATTCGTGGCTGAGAGCAGGTAGAACACAACATTTGTTCAGAGCACAACCCGAAAACCCGAATGCAAAAATTACAGTTGAAGTAACCGACAGATTTGGAAATAAATACCGAAAAGAACTTAATTAATCAATTGAAAGGATTTTAAACTGATTTAAACTCGCCTTTGGTGCGATGATTTAAGTTACTTATCATCCACTAATCTTGCATATAATATTCAGTCTGTAAAGAAATCCGTTTTTTAATGTTTTACATCAGCTGTCCCGAAAATAATCGGGTCAGCTGACTGCGTGTTCCCGATCCTGAAACTTCGGGACGGGATTGTATTCTATCTTTTTATTATCCACTAAAAATTTTGTTTTAAAATTTCTGCAAAAAATCCGACAAATTATTTTCTCTTTCTAAAAGCAGTTTCTGGCGGATGCGATAACGATTAGTTTCAATACTACGTACGGTCATATTAAGCAGAGGTGCCATATCTTTCGATGATAAATCCATTTTTATATACGCACAAATTTTTTTATCCGTTACATTTAAATCAGGATATGCCTCGCCAAGTCGTTTCAGATAGTTTTCATAAACTAAATCGAAATTTTCTTCAAACTTTTTCCAGTTATCATCGCTTTGAATATTTTCACGAATATTTCTTTCAACTTTATTTAATCTCGATAAAATTGTACCGAGTTCAGTGTTTTTTTTAATATCCTCAGCAGTTTTATTAAGCATATCAATAATTTCCAGCAAAATTTCGTTTTTGCGTATAAGATTCATGGTTGAGCTGGCAAGTTCCTGAGATTTATGCCGGAGTTCATATTGCAATTGCTGATTTTTTAATTCCTTAATTTCACGTTTCTTAGCCATCCGCTCTTCATCAAAAATCATTTTTTGTGTTTCGATTTCCTTTTCCTTCAATTCTTTCATTTTTTGTGCACCCTGTTTTGAACGGTAATTAACAAACATTACAAGTGCAATTAAAAATAAAAATCCAATAATATAATAAAAAACAAATGCTAATGTGGATTCGTACCATGCGGGTAAAACAATAAATGTAAAACGTGTTTCCGCTTCATTTAAGTCGAGCAAATCACGAGCCCTAATTTTAAAAGTATATTCCCCTCTTGGTAACTGACTGTATTCTTTTGTTGTTTCCGGGCTAAAATCCGACCAATTTTGATCGTAATTCTCCAGTTTGCATGAATACTCTACGAGTCTTTCGTTCCGATATTCAGGTGCGTTAAAACTTATGCGAATTGAATTGAAGTTAGAGTTCAGCTTCTGAATTGTATCTGTGCGGTTAATAACGATTCTTGGTTGCGGATTTGAAGATTTATCATTAATAGCCACTACTCCGTTTATTAATACCTTGAAATTATGCGATGTTTTTATTTTCGGACGAGTATCAATAATGCTGAATCCGTCTTCTGTACTAATAATTGCTTTATTATTATCAATAAAATTAAAATGCTCAAAACCTATTATTACTTTTGGTTGTAAAATCCTGTAAGATATCGAGTCAATTTTATATGAATTGTCGGATTGTAATCGTGCAAGACCGACAAAACTGCCAGATAAACACCACACATCTCCTGAAGGAGCTTCGTGTAACCTGATAAAACTCGGCACAGAATTAAACAAACTATTCCATTCTTTATTTGCTTCCATCTTGTCGGTAGTTTTATTGTATCTAAAAAAACCTCTTTCTGATGAAAAAACAAGTCCGCTTTTAATTTTGAAAACCGTATTATTTCTGTTTGATGGAAATCCTTTCTCTTCATTGTACAGAGAAATTTTTTGAATACTGTCAGCATTTGCATTTAAGTAAAGTCGATACAAACCTTTTTGCCAATGACTAAACCAGATACTTCCATCATCATCTTCTACAAACATAGGACTCGATTCGCTGAAATTTCCTTTAAGATAATCCGAAAAAATCCAATTATTGCCAACTTTTTTCAAGATAAACAAACCCTGATACGAACAACCTAATATTTTATCAGGATGTTTCTTTAAAGGAATGAAGTTCCACGTTCCCGACAGACCTTCAATACGCTGAACACCTCCGGATTTTAAAATAAATGCTCCATGGTCATCGCCACAAAAAATCGCATTATCTATGGATTTCAAACACCAAACCTGTCCTTCCATACCTTTGATTAATTCCATTCTAAGTGGAGAAATTCCTTTTTCAAGTGGATAAGAAGTTTTGTAAAGTCCCTGATTTGTACCTATGAAAATTGTTTTTCCGGCAATTAACGATGTATAACCTGAACCATACATGCTTTTCGAATCAAAAATATTCGACACCGGATTATTCAGCAGTATATAATCGATACCTTTATCAAGCCCGAGCCAAAGGTTTTGCTGATTATCAAAAGCAGCACAAAGTACTGTATTGTTTTGCAAGCCTGAATAACCATTTACAAATGTTACCTGACCGCTTTCAATATCCTGAATAGCAACCCCTTTTTGCACTGTTCCAAAAACGTTTTTATTCCCATTTGTAACCGCACAAAAAACCTGATTCGTTTTTAAAAAGTGTTCAATTCCTGTTATAAAAGGCATAAATGTACGCCCATCGTAAAGAAAGACACCATCGAAAGCTGTAACAAATAAAACCTTCGATTTATCATAAGGTAAAATTGCAACTACTTTTTTGTTTTTAATAAATTCTGAACCTGAAATGCTCATAAAAATATTTCCATTCAACATAAATAGTCCTGCATTTTGAGCGCTTACAAAAAGTACATCGTGTACAATTGCCGATACGTCAATTTTTTCCTTAAAATTGAGTGTTGCCAGAGATTTTCCATCAAAACGGTAAATATTTCTTTCACCCTGAAAATAAACGTTCTTTTTATTCAAACTGACATGGAAAATCTCATTCGAACTTTCAGACTTAACGCCAAATGACTCCGATATTGAATAATACTCAATTCTACCTTGTTTACTACGTTCAAAATATCCGAATTCATTGAAAGTAGTTGCATAAAATCTACCCTCCCCGTCGTAAACCAACGACATGACTTTCGTTCCATTTCTGATTGGAACTGTATTCCAGTTTTTTCCATCGTATATAAGTAAACCATTGTTATTCGCAAAATACATTACATTGTTGCTATCCTGAGCAATTGCCCAGTTTTGCGTACCCGATTTGTAATCATTTCGGCTAAAATTACGAACGTAGGGCTGATTTGCCGAAACATAAAAAATAGAAATATAGATTGAAACAATAAAAGTGATGATTTTCATATGATATAGAGATTAATTGATGTTTTTTAATTCAATAATAGAATATTTTTTTTGTTGAAATACACATCGAAATATGTTATAAAACATATATTGACAAACTCCACTGATTATCAATTATATAAAAATACATTTGTTGAGGTTTTGTGAGGTGTTTTTTTGTTATGGTTGAATTTATGTGTAGCATAAAAAGTAACCTGTGTTAATCAATATAAATACATTTGTGTCAGATAAATTTTTCAAATATCTAACACAATAAAAAATTATTATCATGAAAAAAATTACTGAATTTTTCTTCCTTATAGCTGCGATAGCAGCTTGGGGTAATTTTGCAAATGCGCAAACATCTGCGTACTGTAATACACCATCGGGACACTTCAACGATCCGAACTTTGCAGCCACCGATTCGCACATTTCGTTAACAATTACAAATGTAGATGCAAATAAAATTAGTGTTAAGATTGAACCGAGAGGTGCAGGAAAACCTATCGACTTTTTACAGGTTAACGCCTCGGGTGCAACACCTGTAATTGTTGGCACAGATGAAGGTGCTCTTCTACCCGAATATGTTGCGACAATAAACTACACTACACCTCCAACTAATATAACTATGACAATTTTTTGGAGTAACCCCGGTTGGGGCGGTCGATGGATGATAGATGGACTTACGGTTCCGTTTAGTGCAAGTTGTAGTAGCACACCACCTCCACCAGCGGGAACTCAAACGATAAATTTTGAAACTTTAGGGCATGATTGGTCATGGACAATTTTTGAGAATGGAGATAACGCTCCTACTCTTTATTCTGTAGTTCCTAACCCATCATCATCTTCAGTAAATTCATCAACTCAGGTTGCAAAATTTATCGTTAATTCAAACGGACAGCCTTGGGCAGGGGCATGGTCAAATGATTTACCTGATTTCACTTTCAATGCAAATAATTGCATAGTAAAAGTGAAAGTATATAAAGATGTAATTAGCGACTTTACTTTAAAATTCGAAAACGATAATGCTTCGGTAGCTTTCGAAAAGAAAGTTCCGAATACTGTAACCAATCAGTGGGAAGAATTAACTTTCGACTTTACCTCGAATATTGGAAGTTCGGTATCACGAATTGTAGTTATTCCTGATTTTCCATGGCCAAGAGTTTCCGGAAGTATAAATTATTTCGATGATATTTCGTTCAATAATCCATCAGTACCAGTAGTTCCGACAGATCCAACTACTGCTGCCCCAAATCCTCCTGCATTTCCAGCCAATAAAGTTATTTCGTTATTTAGTAATGCTTTTGCCAATGTGCCTGTTGATACTTGGCGTACAAGTTGGTCCAATGCAAGTTTTGAACAGGTAAATGTTGCAGGTAATGCTACTTTAAAATATACAAGCCTTGTATTTGTTGGTGCAGAAACTACCGGACCAAATTTAGTTAACGCATCAGGCATGACACATTTCCATCTTGATTACTGGACACCTGACATGACTACTTTCAGAGTAAAATTAGTAGACTTTGGAGCTAACGGCGTATGGAATGGTGGAGGCGATGATGTAGAACATGAAATAACAATTACGCCGGTAAGTCTTTCGCAATGGAATAGTTTTGATGTTCCGCTTTCGAACTTTACAAATCTTACCACAAAAGCAAATATGGCACAATTTATTTTCTCAGGCAGTTTATATTGATAATGTTTATTTCTACGATGGAACTCCTTCTGGAATTAAGAATACTGTAAACAACAGTGATATTAACATCTATCCAAATCCTGTCAAAGATATTCTTACAGTTTCAGCTAAATCAGAAATAAGCGAAATAGTTATTAAAAATTTAGTAGGACAAACAGTACTTTCTACTAAAGCGGGAAGTTTGGAAAAATTCATAGACCTTAATTCAATAACTTCAGGAAATTATATCGCAACCGTTAAATTGGCAAATGGTCAATTTTCAACTCAAAAATTTGTAAAATTATAAATGTAATAAAATTAGTCTGTTGCAATATACAGCAGACTAATTTTTTAAAAAATTACCATAATGATAAATTATATACATAAGTTTATTGTTGTAGCAGTTATTTTATTTGGTGGTTTGGTTGCCGTATCCGCACAACCATCAACGCCTGCTCCAACCCCTCCGACACGTAGCGCTGCCAAAGTTATTTCAATTTTCAGTGATGCATACACCAATGTAACAGGAACAGATTTTGCACCATGGTGGAATCAAACTACTATTGTATCTACTATTCAGATTAGTGGCAACAACACACTGAGATATACCAACCTGAACTATCAGGGAACACAATTGACAGGTTCGGTTAATGCACTAACCATGAATAAACTTCACGTGGATGTATGGACTTCGAACGGAACAAGTTTCCAGATTACTCCCATAAGCCCCGGCCCAAAAGAAAAACTTATAACCTGTACTCCTTTGGTACAAAATCAATGGAACAGTTTCGATTTGGATCTCTCGCTGTTTACAGGTGTCAATTTTGCCGAGATTTTTCAATTTAAAGTAGTCGGTAACGGTACTGTTTATATCGACAACCTCTATTTTTACGATAGCAGCACTACTGTTGATACAGAAGCTCCAACAGGTTTTAGTGCAACTTTAGGAACAGTTGCTTCGGATGGTGTTGAATTACTTATGACAGCCACAGACAACTCAGGAGCAATAAATTTCGAAATAAGCTATGGCAGTAATAAAGTATCGGTTGGTGGTGTTTCAGGAGTGCAAAAATCATTTACGATTGGAAATCTTCAGGGTTCAACGGATTATTCATTTTCGATTACTGCAAAAGATGCTACAGGAAATGTGGCAGCCAACAGTCCTATTATAGTAAATGCCCGCACTGCAGCGCCAATACCTGCAGCTCCTGCACCAGTTCATTCATTTGCAAATGTAATTTCGGTTTTCAGCGATGCTTATACTACGGCAGCGCCAACTGCAAATTTCTTCCCTGGATGGGGGCAAATGACTGTTGCCGCAATAGTTGATTTGGGCGGAACGAATAAAACATTCAAATATTCAAATCTTAATTATCAGGGTATGGAATTAAATACCAGCATTAACGCCGGAAGTATGAGTCATTTGCATTTGGATGTTTTTACCGAAAATGAAACTTCACTACAGGTAACTCCAATAAGTAATACACCCGTTGCAGAATTTCTTTACACTTTGACCCCACTTATTAAAAATTCATGGAACAGATACGATATTCCTTTGAGTAATTTTACAGGTGTAGATAAAACAGATATTTTCCAGTTTAAGATTGTAGGTTCGGGTGGAAAAACCGTTTATATTGATAATCTTTATTTTCATAACGGAATAACAGCTGTTAATGAATTAGATACAAATTATTCGGTTTCAGTATATCCAACTTTTGTTACTGCATCGTTTACAGTTAAATCAGAAAACCAAATTGACGAAATAAAAGTTTTAAGTATGGTTGGCTCTACAATGAAAACTTTCTCTGTAAGCAACCGTAATGATAACTTCGATATAAGCAATTTTGTTCCAGGTAATTATTTGCTATCCATTAAATTGAATGATGGCGAAATAATTACACGTAAAATCGTAAAACTTTAGTTTTAATAAGTGTATAAAAAGGAAAAACCTGACAGGTTTTTTGAAAATCTGTCGGGTTTTTATCAGTAAAATAGTGTAAAAAAAAATTATACTAATTTCTTCTTTATTGCATTTTTTATTCAAAATCCTGCTGCTTTCCAATACATATAACTCTCTCAAATTCAAATAAAATGTATCTCAAATTTTTATTTATCTCCATAATTCTTATTTTTCTTACTGCAAACTCAAATTCGCAGGAATATAAATTAATATGGGAAGATAATTTCGATAAACCATTGCTCAACGAAGAAAAACACTGGAATATCGAAGTAAATGGGAATGGTGGCGGAAACAATGAACTTCAGTTTTATCGCCGCGAAAACATAACTATTGAAAAGCACGAAAGTGGAGTAAATTGTCTGGTTTTAAATGCAAGAGTAGAAGATTTTAGCGGAAAAAAGGCAACTTCGGGAAGGTTGAATACTTTTGGAAAAGTTTCGTTCAGATACGGAAAAATTGAAGCCCGCATAAAATTACCCAAAACAGCCAACGGGCTTTGGCCCGCTTTCTGGATGATGGGCGATGATTACTTCTCAGTAGTCTGGCCTAAAT
>CAYQWD010000084.1:0-2567 GCA_964420955.1 uncultured Paludibacter sp.
AGTAAAGAAATTTTAGTTCTGAAAAATTTAAATAAAAGCTACAAAGAAAAAAATAGAGATTTAAAAATAATAGAAGATTTAAATTGGACAGTAAAAGAAGAAGATTTTATTGCAGTTCTAGGAAAATCTGGTTCAGGAAAATCAACATTACTTCGTACACTTGGCGGACTTCAAAAGTCGTTGGGTGGAAGTATTACTATTGATGGCAGAGAGGCTGTCAAACTTTCAAAACGAGAAAAAGCAGGTCTTATCTCCATCGTTCTGACTGATAAAGTTGAAATTGAAAATGCAGTTGTTCGTCAGATTGTTGCAATGGGTCGGCATCCATACAGCAACTGGTGGGGAACTTTATCGGCTTCGGAAAATATGTTAATCGATGAAGCGCTTAGATTAGTGCATCTTGAACATAAACAAAATAACTATCTGAATGAATTGTCTGATGGTGAACGACAGCGTGTAATGATTGCAAAAGCGCTGGTTCAGGATACACCGGTGATTTTTCTCGATGAACCTACTGCACATCTTGATTTGCCCAACCGTGTTGAAATTATGCTTTTGTTGCATAAGTTGGTGCATACCACCGGAAAATCGGTTCTGCTTTCAACACATGAACTCGACCTTGCATTGCAGGCTGCCGACCGAATTTGGCTGATGACTGTAGATAATGGCGTAGAATGCGGAGTGCCGGAAGATTTGGTGTTTAATGGTAACTTTAGCAAAGCCTTCTCAAGCAAATCGTTTGTTTTTAATGAAGCAAACGGAAATTTTTCGCTCAATTATCCCATGAACAAAAAAGTGGATATTAAAGGCGAAAAAACCCGTATGTACTGGACATTGAGAGCATTGGCACGAAAAGGCGTGGAAGTTGTTGAAAATGCCGGCGATGTTATTGAAATTACCGAAAAGGAATGGATTTATAAGAACGAAAAATTTTCAACCATTGAGTCGTTGCTTAATAATATGTAAATTTATAACCTATTTTTTTTGTGTTTTTCAAATATTTGCCGGCTGATTTCTGCATATAATTTCTGAATTTCTTCATTTGCGGCAAGTGCTTCTATGTGTTTTGAAATAATCTTTTTATCAAATCGTACTGCAGGGCCTGTTTGGGCATCGTACGGATTGAGGTATTTGATTTTTTCGGTAGTTTCGTTTATAAGTGGCAATAAAACCTCAAATGGCAGTTCGGTTTTGTTTAAAATGTCCGCTGCAATATCGTACATGAAATTTACAAAATTACAAACAAAGACTGCGCTGATATGTAGCTGTAGCCTTTGTTCAGAATTTGCTTGTATTACTATGTCGGAAATTTTATTTGATATCAGAGATAATTCCTTCAAAACTAAATCATCAGATCCCTCAATAAAAAGTGGTATCTCTGAAAAGTTAACAGTTTTCTCTTTCGTAAATGTCTGAAGCGGATAAATTACTCCGTAATTGCATATTTTGCTGCCAAAAATGTCTATTGATGTACTTCCTGAGCAGTGAATGTGTATTGCTTCCGAATTCGGATTTTTTTCTATCAGCTGAGGTAAAACATCATCTTTAACACAATAAAAATAAATACCGGCTGTCTGATTTATTTCAGAAAAATCCGTAGTAAATTTACATTGCAGTTTTTCTGCAAGGGTTTTTGCCGAAAATTCAGTGCGACTGTAAACCTGCACAATGCTGTAATTTGCTTTTTGTAAAGCTTGTGATAGGTGTGTTGCTACGTTTCCCGCACCAATTATTAAAATTTTCATTCAGGTTCGATTTTATTTGCAATCAAAGATTGTTATTTTTTACTTTTCCCTTTAACGCTGAAAATTACTATTATACCGGCCACAATTAGCAGCGATGGCCAGATAAAATCGGAAATATGGCGCGTGAAATAAATAATATCGGACAATCTGAATAATAATCCCACAACAAGAAGTACAATTCCGATATTTTTATTTTTATGTGTAATGAGGAAAATTGCACCCAGAATAAAAGGATAATTTCTGAAATCGAACATAATATTTGCAATTTCAGGCGGAAAAACCATGAGTTGTTTTAAGAAAAACAGGAATCCGAAAAACAACAAACTAATTCCCCATGCCAAACGGTTGTCTTTTTGTGCTGCCATTGTTATTTTTTTGCATTAAAATGGTTGTAATGAATTTTTTCATAACTCAAATTATCTTCCTTGTGTGAATTTTTAATTTCAGAAGGGTAACCCACACCAATTATACATAAAACTGCATATTTTTCAGGTATATTAAGTAGATTTCTTACATACGACTCCGATGATTCTTCATCCAAAGTTTTGCGTTCGCGAAGTTGTACCCAGCACGATCCAAGTCCCAAATCATGCGCCTGTAATTGAATAATGATTGATGCAATTGAAGCATCTTCTATCCAAACATCGCTTTTGGTTGTATCGGCTATTACAACAATACTCAACGGACAATAAGTTAAAAACTTTGCTCCATGACTTTTTGCAACGGAAAGTTTATCCATCATTTCCGCATCAGTTATTACAACAAACTCCCATGGGTTTCTGCTTTTCGAAGCAGGAGACATCAGTGCAGCTTTGATCAGTA
>CAYQWD010000084.1:2577-8739 GCA_964420955.1 uncultured Paludibacter sp.
TCTGTTTTCAAATTTGCGAATGCTTCGTCGTGTTTGAAGTAATTTATTGAATGAATGACAAATCATGGATTTTTTTGAATTTCAATCAGCTGAGTGATAACTGTGTTCTTTTTGAGAATATCTTGCAAACGTTCGAAAGGAAGAATAATTTCAGTTTCGCCAAGCGAATAAGGCGCTATTTCGTAAGGATTAAAAACGTAGTTTATGCTACTTTCTGTAATATAAAAGTTACCATTTGGTCTTATTGCGTCAAGCCAGTAATCGGTTTCATCCAGATTTGTGATTGGAATAATGGTTGAGTCTTCGCGGCTTTGTTCAACAATCCTTAATTTTATCAAATCTACAATTTTTTTTTCGTAATTCTCTATGAAAATATCATTTTCCTTAAGTAATTTGCCGGTTTTAAGTTCGAAATTAAAAAAAATACGCGTACTCAAACTGTGAGCTCCCCCCATGTAAATATAGCGACTTATACCGTATGAAAACAGTTCTTTATTGCTGAGCAGTGAAAATCCGTGTAACTCATGCTCGAAATTAAAACTGTAAGAGTTCTTTTTGCTTAATTTTTCAAGCATCGGCAAATTTGTAAGTTTGTAGTCGGTTATAAGTTCATGGGCAAATTTTTCAGCGAGCGAGTCATTTGAATATTTTAGAAAATCCTTACCGTATAATGAGCGAATTATCACTGTTCGGATTGAATCAAGAACCGGTTTCGACTTGAATTTTGAGGGAATTTCTGTTTCGATAAAAATTTTTATTGCTCCAAGCGTTGTATCAGAACTGAGAAATTGGCGTGTGGTATAATTGTTTTCTGTTAGTTCAACAATATTTTTTTTGCATGAATTAAAAACCAAGATAAGCAATATGCAGATAAACAGCGTTTTAAAAGTAATTTTCATTGGGTTTGACATTGTGAGTTATTTTTTGCAAAATTATAAATTTTACGCGTATAATTGATAAATAATTTAAAAAACAAACAAGAAGTTTTCATATTTATTAATTCTATGATTATCTTTGTAAAGATTTTCTTATGAAACGGTTTTTATTCCATATTATTTCTTTTGTACTGTCCGGATATTTTCTTTTAGCCGGTTTAGGTTTCAACCTTGTAGAGTACTGTTGCAATGGGTGTCGCAATGCGGGTATTGAATTTGTTGCGGAACACTCCTGCACTGATATACATACTCACAACGGAGATGCATGCTGTTCTTCAACTCAAGATTATAAAAACCAAACTATTTCCATAGCTCATTCACATAAAGATCATTGTACAATAAATCGTTTCAGTGTTGAAACGCCTGTTTTTTCATTTTCTCAATTGCTTTCGAATTTTATTTTTCAACCGGCTGTTTTACAGGTTTTTGTAAACAATCTGTTGGCTGATTCATCAGTGTTTGAAAACATTAATTATCTATATCCACCTCCCTTCCTGACTTCATCAGGGAGGAATATTCTCAGCCTGAAATCCGTACTCATTATTTGAAAAATAATTTAAATTAAATTTTTTACCGGGAAATTTATCAAATTTTTTCCGGTCTTGCTGTTTATTTAAATTAATTTTCAAAAAAATACTATTTTTATAATGAGACGATTTATTCTTTTCAGTATAATACTGATTTATATTTTCCCGCTTTTTGCAAGTGTAAAAGGCGTAGTAAAAGACACCAAAGGAGAGCCCATTCAGGGCGTAAATATTGTTTGGTTGAATACAAGCAAAGGTACAGTTTCCGACAATAAAGGATTGTTTAGTCTTGATTTAGTAAAAGAAACGAACATTCTTATTTTCACAAATGTGGCTTACAATTCTGATACGGTTGTGGTAAAACAGAATGAGAGAAACCTTCAGATTACCTTAAATGAAAACATACAGCTTGATGAATTATCAGTAGTTTCGAAATCGCCTGGAACCATTAAATCCCGCACAGCTGTACTACAGACAGAAAAAATTAATACCGAGGAATTGTACAAAGCTGCCTGCTGTAATCTTTCTGAAAGTTTTGAGACAAATCCATCAGTCGATGTGAGTTACAGCGATGCAGCTACCGGCGCTAAACAAATTAAATTGTTAGGTTTATCTGGTACTTATGTGCAAATGCTTTCTGAAAATACTCCTACCTTACGCGGAATTGCAACTCCTTACGGTCTGGGTTACATTCCAGGTCCGTGGATGGAAAGTATTCAGGTTTCAAAGGGCACCG
Source organism: uncultured Paludibacter sp. (assembly GCA_964420955.1). Taxonomy (GTDB): domain Bacteria; phylum Bacteroidota; class Bacteroidia; order Bacteroidales; family Paludibacteraceae; genus Paludibacter. The sequence goes on from CAYQWD010000084.1 coordinate 4,776, forward strand.
CATCGGTAATAAATGGTTACGAAGCAGTAACCGGGCAAATTAATGTTGAATACAAAAAACCGCAAAACAGCGAAATTGTTTTCGCAAATGTGTTTGCAAGCGATGCCGGTAGGGTAGAGGCAAACTTAAACGCATCAGCTAAATTATCTCACAATCTTTCTACTGGTATTCTGCTTCATGCATCCGACGAAATTGAAGAACTTGATGAAAATAAAGATAATTATATGGATATGCCTATGATAAAACAATATAATTTTGCCAATCGCTGGCATTATGAGTATGGTAAATATCACTCACAGGCATTTATCAGAGCATTGTCAGAAAAACGAACTGGTGGTACGCTCGATAAATCCTATCACATTGGTGTAGAAACAGAACGTTACGAATTTTTCCTGAAAAACGGATACGTTTTTAGCTACCAGAATCAATCAAGCATGGGTTTTATCGTTAGTGGCTCTCTTCATAAACAAGATGCACACTTCGGGAAAAAAAAATACATGGGGAATCAGGAAAATCTGTATTCAAATCTTATTTTTCAGACTTCATTTACCGATAAGCATAAATTATCAGCAGGAGCAAGTTTTAATTTCGACAATTACAGCGAAGAAACAAAAACTCAAACAACAAAAGCTTATCCGCGAAAGGAATTTGTGCCGGGAGTTTTTGCAGAATATTCATTCCATCCGGTTGAGCAGTTTGTTTTACTCGCTGGTTTGAGATACGATTATAACTCACTTTACGGTGCTTTTGTAACGCCACGCATACATGCAAAATATACTCCAAACGAGCATTTTATTGTTCGGGGAAGTGCCGGAAAAGGATACAGATCGCCAAACGTGCTTTCTGAAAATAATTATCTGCTTGCCAGTAATCGGGTACTGATAATTGCTGATAATCTCAAGTTGGAAGAAGCATGGAACCTTGGGGCAAGCGCACAATCTTTTATTCATTTTGGGAATAAGGAACTTACACTTACTGCGGAATATTATTTTACAAACTTTTTACAACAAACAATTACCGATTTAGATTCTAATCCGCATACTGCAAATTTTTATAACCTGAATGGAAAATCCTATTCGCAAAGCGCGCAAATAGAAGCAAATATGGAAGTGTTGAAAGGACTTACAATTACTGCAGCTTACAGATTAAACGATGTAAAAACTACCATTAACGGACAATTGCGCGAGAAACCATTGACATCGCGCTATAAAAGTCTTGTAACGGCTTCTTATCAGTCGCCGTTAAAAAAGTGGCAATTCGATTTTACTGCACAGTTTAATGGCGGAGGACGTATGCCCGACCCTGATGGTCTTCAACCGCTTTGGGAGCGTGAGTTTGGTGCATACACAGTACTTAATACACAAATTACCAAATATTTCCGAACTTGGTCGCTGTACGCCGGTTCCGAAAATTTAACTAATTTTGTGCAACAAAATCCGATTATTGATGTGGCAAATCCAGGAAGTAATAATTTCGATGCTTCCATGATTTGGGGACCTTTACACGGACGAAAACTGTACATAGGTTTTCGATGGGCGCTCAACAGAGAATAACCCCAATCCCCTAAAGGAGGAACAAAGAGGGGCAAGTTTGGAGCGTTACTCAGTATTGAATTGTACTTGCTATATTAAAAAGTTTTGTTTTTTTACTAATTCATTAATCAACAATTATCCAAATGAAAAAAATGAAATTATTATTGACTTTAACTGCTTTTTTTGCAGTTTTAGCATTATTTGCCGAAAAACAAAAGGTAAAATTTAATGTAAACATGCATTGTGAGGCATGTCAGAAGAAAATTGAAAAAAATATTGCTTTCGAAAAAGGTGTGAAAGCAATGGAAGTTGACCTGAAAACTAAAACGGTTGCTGTTACTTACGATGACAAAAGGACAAGTCCTGAAAAAATAATTGCAGGATTTAAAAAAATTGGTTACGAAGCTACCTTATCAAGAAAGGAAGGTTGTTGTTCACAAAACAAAACAGCCGGTTGTGTAAAAGAAGGAGAAACGGGATGTAAAGGCAATCACAGTCAGGGTGAAGAGAAAAAATGTTGTAAAGAAAGCACTTCAGCAGATAAAAAATGTTGTTCAGAGCATAAAGAATCAGGTGATAAAAAATGTACGGAAACAACTGAAAAACCCTGTGATAAAGCAAAAACTGCTGAAAAGAAATGCTGCTCAGAAGCAAAATAATACACTTTCGACAGTTTAAAATTAAAGAAGCTCCGGAATGGAGCTTTTTTTATATCAAGTTTTGCAGCTTATTTTTATAGTTAAAATTTTGTATGACTTTTAGTCTTTGATACCCACTCTTAAAGTGTTGTACTTTTTAGTGTTTTGAAACTTGATATATTCCGTTTATCAGGTATTTTTGAAGCTACTGATTCAATTTATTATTTATTTCCTTACTTTTGTACATGGAAAAATTTCGTACCGAAGTTGAAACTAGGCAATCTGATTTCAGGTTGAATTATCAAAACACGATACTGACATTAGGTTCGTGTTTTGCTGAGAACATAGGCAAAGCTATGCATGAATTATATCTTAATGTGGAAGTGAATCCTTTTGGTTTATACAATCCCATTTCGATTTTAAAGAGTATAGAAATTTTGATGAATAAAAAAGATTTCTCAGAAAGGGATATTTTCGAATATCGGGGAATATGGAACAGTTTCAGTCATAGCAGCCATTTTTCGGATACAAATCCCTTGATTTGTCTGGATAAAATAAACAGCCGATTGAAAACATCAGTTGAATTTATTGAAAAAGCAAATGTGTTGTTACTGACTTTTGGTACAGCTTGGGTTTACGAAGAAAAGCAAAGGGGAAATGTTGTTTCAAATTGTCATAAATTACCTGCTGCTACATTTCACAGACGAAGACTGAGTGTAAGAGAAATTGTTGAGTCTTATTCTTCTCTTCTTGATAAATTTGAAAAAAAATATCCGCAGTTAAAAATTATTTTCAGTGTAAGTCCTGTTCGGCATTTAAAGGATACCGCCCATGGCAATAATTTAAGTAAAAGTGTGTTGCTGCTTGCGATTGAAGAATTGTGTGAAAATTTTAAGAACGCTGTTTATTTTCCTGCTTACGAAATTTTATTGGATGATTTGCGTGACTATCGTTTTTATGCCGTAGATATGGTTCACCCTTCGGAAGTGGCAGTTCAGTATATCTGGCAAAAATTTTCCGAAACATATTTTGACGAGGAAAGTCTGGTTTATTTTAAGGAAGTAAAACAACTGAACAACGATTTGAACCACCGTCCTTTTTTCCCTGATTCGGAGGAATTTGGGTCTTTTTTAAAAAGTCTGAATGCTAAAAAGATTAGTTTAGCTTTTAAATACCCTTATCTAAAATCAAAATTGTGATTTATTGTTTCATTAAAGCCTCAAATTCTAATAGAATTAATTTTAGGTTTATTATAAAAAAAACTTTGCAGAAAATGCTGCAAAGTTTTTTGTAAAATAAGTGAGTTAAATATTTATAGATCTTTGATAGGAGAAAATTTCGGAACGAGCAATTTCATTACTCCCCATGAAAGTACATAAGCAACTGCACAAAATACAAACATAATAGTATAGCCAGTAGTTATATGTCCCAAGCCTTCAAAATAATCAAAAAGCCAGCCAGCAACTTTGTTAACGAGGATACCGCCAAACGCACCAGCCATTCCACCAATTCCTACCACTGAAGCAACAGCTTTTTTGGGGAACATATCAGAAACTGTAGTGAAGAGGTTTGCACTCCATGCTTGATGAGCAGAAGCTCCGATACCAATTAATACTACAGGAACCCACCAGCCAAAATGTCCAAGAGGTTGTGCTGCAAGTACAACAAGTGGAAGAACAGCAATAGAAAGCATAGCCATCATACGTCCTTTATAAGGTTCCATTCCTCTTTTAATAAAGAACGCAGGAAACCAACCACCACCTACACTACCAAACATTGTCATTGTATAAAGTA
>CAYQWD010000085.1:0-8590 GCA_964420955.1 uncultured Paludibacter sp.
CGGTTAATTTCGGATACCGCTTGATTTCGATCCGCCAACCCTGGTCATCGGTAAGATGCCAGTGAAAAACATTCATATTATGCAATGCCAGCATATCTATCCAGCGTTTCACCGAATCGATTGTACAAAAATGTCGCGATACATCGAGCATCATACCTCTATATCCAAAACGCGGTTGATCTGTTATTCTTGATGAAGGGACTTCTATTTTCTGTTTTTCTGTAACAGGAATAGCTTTGCGCAAACTTTGAATTCCATAAAATACAGCCGCTTCGGTTGAGCCTTCGATGATAATATTTCTTGAACTTACTTCAATACTGTAAGCTTCCTTGTTGTCAAATTTATCAGATGTTTTGAGGAAAATTGAATTTTTTGAAATATTTCCCTGTTTTGTTTTTAGAGACTGACCTGTATTTTCTTTAATATATTGAGCAAGAAATACAGCATTTCGTTTTAGTTTTTCATTTCCTTTCGGATAGGTAATTTTTGTGTGTTTATCAATAATAAATGGTTTCCCTGGTTTAAGTTCAATTTCAGCAGGGAGAGGCACAATACGGAAGTCGGCGATCGCAGCTCGTGTCTGAGATATTTGCAAAAAAAACATGACAGCAATTAAAAATTGTTTTATTTTCATGGTAATAACGTGTAAAATTTTTGGGTTAATTTGCATATTAAAAAAGTATATCAACAATGCCTTGTTTTAATAAAATGTGATTTTGATTTAAATTTCATAAACAGTCATATCTTCGGCAGCTATTGTGTTTTCAAAAATCAATCGGGCTTCTTTATGCAGTGGAGCCGTAGTTGAGTAACGGGCTGAATAATGTCCGATGATTAATTTTTTTACTCCGGCTTTTAAAGCAATGGTAGCAGCTTGAGCCGCTGTTGAATGCAGTGTGTTTTTAGCACGCAGCTTTTCTTCCTGCGTAAATGTTGCTTCATGATACAGGCAATCGACACCTGCAATCCATGGTATGATTTTTTCGGTATAGGCAGTATCGGAGCAGTATGCATAACGTTTTGGCTCATCTGAGGGATTTGTCAGTAATTCATTTGCAATTTTTTCACCCGTTTCAGTTACGTAATCTTCACCTTGTTTTATTTTGTGAATTTTTGATAGCGGGATGTTGTAAAATTCAATCATTTCACGTTTTATGTGTCGCTCCCTTGGTTTTTCTTCAAATAAAAATCCGCAAGTTGGCACACGGTGCTTCAATGGCAAGGAATGTACTTTAATTGACCTGTCTTCAAATATCAGGGCGTGTTTGCGCGGATTTATTTCGTAAAAAATGACTTTAAAGGGTAATTGATCACAAAAAAAATTTAATAGCGGTTGCATAAGTTCTTCGAGTCCTTTTGGCGCATGAATATGCAAATCGGCAGTACGATTCAACATTCCGAATGATGAAATTAGTCCTATCAATCCGAAACAATGATCGCCGTGCAGATGTGAAATAAAAATATGTCCCAATCTGCCAGAACGAATTCCCATTTGCCGCATTCTAATTTGAGTTCCCTCACCGCAATCAATCATATATTGCTTGTCGCGCATTTCGAGAATTTGAGAACCCGGGAAGTGGGTTCGAGTGGGTAGCGCCGAGCCGCAACCAAGTATGGTGAGTGTAGTTTTCAAATGATTTATATTCTATAATACAAATGAGACAATTGTGTCAACAAGTTTTATTCACCTAATATTTTTTGAGTTTAATAATGAATTTTTTTGATTATAGAAATTTGCTTCTTAAAAACCGATTTGCCAATCAAGCAATAAACACTCTTACATCAAATCAACCTAAAAAATCGCGTTTCAATAATCCGAACACCATTAAATCAACAAATCCCCTTTTATGCAGCTCACCTTCGCGTTCAATTCCTTCTTTTATGAAACCAAGTCTTTGTGCAACTTTCTGACTATTTATATTTTCGACAGCCGCTTTCAGTTGAATCCGATTGAAACCAAGTTCCTTAAAAGCGTGATTAATAAGCGCTTTACATGAAAGTGAAATAATACCTAAATGTTGATATTTTTCTGAAATCCAGAAACCGATTTCTACTTTTTTATTGTCGTAGTCAGGGTCTTTCAGCCCGACAAGTCCGGCAAATTTCTCTTTATAATAAATTGCAAAAGTTAAATCTTTAGTTTCATTTACTGATAAGCTTTCAATAAAATTCAGTGTATCAGCCATTTCAAGCGTATAATCAACAAATGGTAACCACTCTCCAATATATTCTCTTTCAGCATTGATAGTATCGAAAATCGGTAGAACATCTTCCTGACAGATTTCTTTTAAAATTATTTCTTTGTTAACATTTAGAATTTTTCTTTCCATTAATTAGTTTAATAATGAGGAAGGAAACAATAATCATAACAAGCAATACAATTCACAAAACACAAAACACGAAATTACTAAATTCTCGTTTTTTCCTTCAGCTTAAAATCCCTACCGAGATACTTCTCCCGCACAATCGGATTTTCTGCAAGCTCCTGCGAAGTACCTTTGAAAAGTATTGTACCATCGAAAAGCATGTATGCTCTGTCGGTTATTGTGAGTGTTTCGTCCACATTGTGGTCGGTTATCAGTATTCCAATGTTTTTATCTTTCAAATTCCACACTATATCCTGAATGTCCTGCACAGCTATTGGGTCAACGCCTGCAAAAGGCTCATCGAGCATAATAAATCGAGGTTCGATGGCAAGACAACGTGCAATTTCTGTTCGGCGTCGTTCACCACCCGAAAGCCGGTCACCAATGTTATTACGCACTTTCTCCAAGTTAAATTCAGCAATTAAAGTTTCAAGTTTTTCACGTTGATATTCTTTCGTAAAATTTGTCATTTCAAGCACTGACTTCAGGTTATCCTCAACCGTCATTTTCCGAAAAACAGATGCTTCTTGCGCCAGGTAGCCGATACCCATTTTTGCCCTTCGGTAAACAGGATATTTGGTTATTTCTACCTCATTCAGAAAAATTTTTCCTGAATTTGGCGTAACAAGTCCCACTGTCATATAAAAAGTTGTTGTCTTTCCGGCTCCGTTTGGTCCAAGCAGCCCAACTATTTCACCCTGTTTTACATTAATGGACACATCGTTTACCACTAATCGTTTACCATATTTTTTAAATAATTTTTCGGTGCGCAACACCATATTTTCGTTTTCCATTTATTGCATATAAATTTTACTCACAAAAGTAACTTTTTTGGTGTTATTTTCAAAAAAATGTCGAACAACATTCAATGCAAAATATAAACTTGAAAGAAATAAATCCTTTGAATCAATTAGAATTTTGTACATTTGCATACTGTATTTCTTAATTGTAAAATGTTTTGTTAAACAAAATTTGAACATGTATAGTAATTTCAGAAAGCATCTCTCTGAAGAGTTAAATGACATCAGCAATGCTGGTTTGTATAAAAATGAACGTATTATAATTTCACCACAGGGATCCGAAATTAAATTGGCCGATGGCAGTGAAGTTTTAAATTTTTGTGCCAATAATTATCTCGGATTATCAAACCATTCCTCTTTGAAGGAAGCTGCGATTGAAGCCCTGCAAACTCATGGCTACGGAATGTCGTCGGTGCGGTTTATTTGTGGCACGCAGGATTTGCACAAGCAACTCGAAGCGCGTATTGCTGAATTTTTTGGAATGGAAGACTCAATTTTGTATGCTGCTTGCTTTGATGCTAACGGTGGAGTTTTCGAGCCATTGCTGGGCGAAGAAGATGCAATTATCTCCGATGCGCTGAATCATGCATCAATTATCGATGGTGTACGACTTTGCAAGGCACAACGGTATCGATTTTCAAATGCCGATATGGAAGACCTCGAAAATCAACTTAAAAAAGCACAGGCACAGCGGTTTCGTCTTATTGTTACCGATGGCGTTTTTTCAATGGATGGAAATGTAGCACCGCTTGATAAAATATATGAACTGGCTGAAAAATACAATGCCATGATTATGGTTGACGAATCGCACTCCGCAGGAGTAGTGGGAGAAACCGGACGTGGAGTTACAGAACTTTTCAACCTGAAAGGTAAAATAGAAATTATAACCGGAACACTTGGAAAAGCTTTTGGTGGCGCTATAGGTGGTTTTACTACAGGTAAAAAGGAAATTATCGACATGCTTCGTCAGCGTTCGCGACCGTATTTATTCTCAAACTCCATTCCGCCTATGGTGGCTGCTGCAGGAATTCGGATGTTCGACATGATGAGCGAAACCAATGTTTTACAGGACAAACTGCATGCAAACACTGCTTATTTTGTCGAACGAATGAAAAATGCAGGTTTCGACATAAAACCAACACAGTCTGCCATTTGTGCACTCATGCTTTACGATGCAAAACTTTCGCAGGACTTTGCTGCCCGAATGCTCGATGAAGGAATTTATGTGATAGGTTTTTATTTTCCGGTAGTTCCGAAAAATCAGGCTCGCATTCGAATTCAGATTTCGGCTGCTCACGAGACTGCACATCTCGACAAGGCTATTGCTGCATTTGTAAAAGTTGGGAAAGAACTGGGAGTTATCAGTTAACTTAGGGAGATAAATATAAAGATATTTTTTTCAAAGATATTTTTTTCAAATTGAAAACATCAAAAAAAAATCCCGACACATGAAAAAGCGGGATTTTTTTGTTGATTATTGTTTCGAAAGTTTAAACTTCATCTACCTTTGCTTCATCCTGTTTTTTCAACATCTTCAGCAACAGATTTTTCCTCCTTCGGACCTTTCAGAAAGCTTGGAAGATTTAAACCAGCCATGTTAAACAAATCGTTGAGCGGCGGTACGGTTTTCATCATTCCCGAAACGAAATTAGCGGTAGTTGTATTGCCGTATTCAGCTCCATTGCCTGAATCCCAGACAGTAATTTTATCAATTTTGATATTCTTCACGGCTTCAACCTGTGTTTTTACCAATTCAGGCAGCTTTTCGATAAGCAGCAACTGGAATGCTTTGGTTGGATCGCCTGCTGCTGCATTTACAACTTCTTTGTATCCTTCGGCCTGTTTGGTTAGTATTTCGTACAAACCTTTGGCTTCTGCTTCCATTTTTGCAAAGATTGCATCGGCTTCACCTTTTGCCTGAACGCGGATTCGTTCAGCTTCAGCTTGTGCTTCAATAATAGCACGCTGTTTGGCAATTTCGGCAGGCACAACTATATTCGCAGTTTGCGTTGAGCGCTCACGTTCGGCACGGGCATTTTCGGCAGCCTGTTCGGCATGATATGATTCTTCGAGCGCTTTTGCCTGTTGTACTTTTTCCGATGCTATAGCAACACGCAAAGCTTCTGCTTCTTTCTCGCGGCGGGCAGCATCCGATTGTGCAATGGCGATTTTGGCTTCGTTTTCTCCTTTTATTGCAAATGCATTGGCTTCCGATGTTTTTATTCGGGTATCTTTGTCTGCTTCTGCTTTACCTATAGACTCATCCTTTAAAGCCTGTGCAATACTTACTTCCCTGTCTTTTTGGGTGATAGCAATTTTTACATCGCGGTCGCGGTGTGTTTCGGCAATTTGTGTGTCTTTTTCCCTGTCTGCCATTGCTTTTCCGGTTTCACCTATTTTTTCCTGTTCGGCTACCGAAATTTTTGCTTCGTTTATGGCTTTCGCAGCTGCTTCTTTTCCAAGTGCTTCAATATAACCCGATTCGTCTTTTATATCGGTAACGTTTACGTTAATCAGTTTCAAACCTATTTTTTTCAACTCACTATCCACGTTTTTCGAAATATTATCAAGGAATTTATCACGATCGGAGTTAATTTCCTCGATGGTCATAGTGGCAATTACCAAACGTAACTGACCAAATAAAATGTCCTTTGCCAAATCCTGAATTTGTTCTCCGTTCAACCCGAGCAAACGTTCGGCAGCAGAGTTCATGTTTTCATGCTCGGTAGAAATTGCAATCGTAAAACGGCAGGGCACATCAACACGAATATTCTGACGGCTCAGTGCATTTGTAAGGTTTGCCTCAATGGAAAGTGGACGAAGATCAAGATAAGCATAATCCTGAATAACAGGCCAGATAAATGCTCCACCGCCGTGAATACATTTAGCAGAACTTCCGCCGGTGCGTCCGTAAACCACAAGAATTTTGTCGGAAGGACAGCGCTTGTAACGCGAAACTAATGCTGATATGGTTACAAAAATAACCACCGCAAAGATGATAATTAGAAAAATTGGTGAAATCATAAGTTTTTAAAATTAATTAATTTGAAATTAAGAAATTGGCTTGACCAAAGAATGGTAAATGGTAAATGGTAAATTGGTAAATAATTAGATTTTTTCTACCAATAAAACATTTTCACTTTCGATGCTGACAACTTTCACAACAGATGATGAGTTAATTTTTTCGCCTTTAGTCATTGCATCTAATTCGTGTATCGATCCTTTCACGCTAACAAGAATCTTCCCTTTACCTTCCATATTTCCGGGGATATTCACATAAACTTCGGCAGTTTTATTCAGCGTTTCCCTTAATTTGAAAGAGCCCTCTTCGCTAAGTTTTAAAAGCTGACTTATTATCAGGAAAAACAGATAAACAAATAATATGGCGATAATTACAGCAACGACAAATAAAAGTGCTTTGCTCTGGATTATTCCATACAGTGAAACACCAGACCAACCAAATCCGAGAAGAAAGTTAATAAGGTTTCTGAATGAAAAAAGCTGAAAAGGAGCTTCTGCACTATCAAGATTGCCATCGAAGTCAGCATTAATTCCATCAGAAGCATCAGTCCCTGTAAAAGTCATAACTGTCTGTATCAGAAAAATTATGCTTGCAGGTATTGCAATAAACCAGAAAGCACGTAAAAGCGGATCTAATTCTCTGAAAAATTCCATAGCATTCAAATTTAAAGTTTATATGATTTTTAATAAAAATTTTGTACAAAGATTGTAATTTTTCTGGAAACATCCTATCAGAAACGTATTTTTTAATGATGTTTTATCAATAAAAATCGTCAATAAAAATTCTGAACAAAAAAAAGGATGCCAGAACAGCATCCTTTTTTCAATTATAAATAGTGATACGGAATTTAAATTCCGAAAGCTTTTTTGATATCATCAACACGGTTGGTTTCTTCCCATGTAAATAAATCAACATCCATAGTAACTTTTCCGCCATTCCCATTGCTGAAAGTTTTGGTTTTTTTCACAGGAGTGCGTCCAACATGTCCGTAAGAGGCTGTTTCTTCATAAATTGGTGCTCGCAGTTTCAAACTTTGTTCAATTGCCTTTGGACGTAAATCAAAAAGTTTATTGATTTTACCAGCAATTTCGCTGTCATTTAAATTCACATTGGCAGTGCCATAAGTGTTAATGTAAAGGTTCATCGGACGAGCCACACCAATAGCATAAGCCACCTGAACAAGCACTTCGTTTGCCACACCAGCAGCAACGATATTTTTTGCGATATGACGGGCTGCATAAGCTGCCGAGCGGTCAACTTTTGATGGGTCTTTGCCTGAAAATGCGCCACCGCCATGCGCTCCTTTTCCACCATAAGTGTCCACAATAATTTTACGTCCGGTTAAGCCTGTATCGCCGTGAGGTCCGCCAATAACAAATTTACCGGTAGGATTAACCAAAAGTGTATATTCTCCTTTGAAAAGATCTGCAAATTGCACATCGAGAGCTTTTACGCGCGGAATCAGTATGTTTTCAACATCGCTGTGAATTGCTGCTACCATTTCGGCATCGGCTTCATCCTGCGATTTACCGTTGCCGGCTATTACAAAATCATCGTGCTGTGTTGAAACAACTATAGTGTGTACTTTCACCGGACGATTATTATCATCGTACTCAATTGTAACTTGCGATTTTGAATCGGGACGAAGATAAGTCATTACTTTTCCTTCGCGACGTATTGCTGCCAATTCTTCAACAAGCGCATGTGCAAGGTCGAGCGCAATTGGCATAAGGTTTTTGGTCTCGTTTGTAGCGTAACCAAACATCATTCCCTGGTCGCCGGCGCCTTGTTCCATCGGGTCAGCACGTTCAACACCTCGATTAATATCGCCCGATTGCTCGTGAATTGCAGAAAGAATTCCACAGGCATTGCCATCGAACATGTAATCGCTTTTTGTATAACCAATCCGATTGATTACGCGACGTGCTACAGATTGTACATCAACATAAGCATTTGTTTTTACTTCGCCTGCAAGCACTACCTGACCGGTAGTTACAAGAGTTTCACAAGCAACTTTAGAGTTGCTGTCCAATGCCAAAAAATTATCAAGAATTGCATCCGAAATTTGATCGGCTACTTTATCGGGATGTCCTTCCGATACTGATTCTGATGAAAATAGATAAGCCATAAATTGTAATTGTTTTGAAAATAATTAATTTTCGGGAAATGATTTGGAAGGGACAATCAGATGTGCTTTAGCGGGGATAAGCCTTTTAGCATTTTTTTTTGTGGTTGCAAGCTGTCCAAATCTTTCCACTTTGACTGTGCAAAATTAAACGAAATATTCGGAAAAATGTTCAGAGCAACTGTTTTTTTTTAATTTATTCTGATTTTTACGATTTTAAAAAAAATCACTTAATTACTTATTAACCATCAAATTATTTATACTGCAGATTCCGGCA
>CAYQWD010000086.1:0-4258 GCA_964420955.1 uncultured Paludibacter sp.
GCACAAAAATACAAATAAATTATGATAAGAACCTATTAATGAAAGACATAGTGATTTTTTAGCAGACCATGGTTATGTATTTGTAAGTATAGTAAATTAATTTTTTCAGTATAATACCTACAATCAGAAAGGAATTTTTTCATCAGCATTAACCAGAATTATATCTTTAAAATTAGTGGAGTAACAGGGTGAAAGTTTTTCATTTTTTAATTTCCATTTTCGACCGAAACCCTGTGTGGCAATTCTTACTTTACGATTCCCGTAACTATCGTTTATTTTATCCATGACCTGCATCACTTTGTTGAATTTTTCTCGGTTTCTATCATCGAAAAGAGTAGTTTGCAACGGACGTTCGGGCACAATATCTGTGATTATAACACCTGCTTTCTTGTACCGGTAACCGCTGGCAAAAATTTTTTTCAATCCGTTTACGGCGTAATGCACCAATTCGGTTGAATCACTTGTTGGTGAAGGTAATTGCATTAAAATTTGGTTGTAATACTGTGGCTGATTTTCAGCAAAAGGATTTGTATGTAAAAAAACCAACATCGCAGTTGCCAGAGAATGTTCGCTGCGAAGTTTTTGTCCGCAAGAAGATGCGAAATTTGCAACTGCTTCAGTTATGGGTTCAATTGTTGTAAGTCGTTCGCCAAAACTGCGCGAAGTGCAGATAGTTTTGCGTGCTGCCTTCACTTCGAGTTCGAAACAGGGAACTCCCCGAAGTTCGCTCCAAGTACGTTCTCCTACTACACCCATTAGTTTGCGAACCCAGTTACGAGATTTTTGCGTAAAATCCCAAGCTGTATTTACAGAGTAATAACGCAGTTTTTTCGAATATCTTCGTCCGATTCCCCAAACATCTTCAATGTCGAAAAGTCGAAGGGCTTTTTCGCGCTTTTCTTCCGTATCGATAACACAAACACCTTTGTAACCCGGAAATTTTTTAGCAAATTTATTCGCAACTTTAGCCAAAGTCTTAGTGGTAGCTATGCCCATACTTACCGGAATCCCGGTTCCTCGGGTTGTGGTTCTTACTATTTTTTCGCCCAATACTTTCAAATCAATCTTTTCAAAACCCTCGAAATGAAGGAAAGCCTCATCGATAGAATAAATTTCTATATCGGGTACAAAACCGGCTATAGTTGTCATTACTCGATGCGACATATCGCCGTAAAGCGTATAATTCGATGAAAATACTGCAACATCGAACTGTTCAATTACTTCTTTGAGTTTATAAGCCGGTTCGCCCATTGGGATGCCTAATTTTTTTGCCTCGTTTGAGCGTGCAATTACGCAACCATCGTTGTTGGAAAGTACAACAATAGGTTTTCCTATGAGCGAAGGATTAAAAACCCGTTCGCACGAAGCGTAAAAATTATTGCAATCTATCAGTCCGTACATTTTTTTAGAATAAAGAATAAAGAACAAATTGAGCTATGGATATTCCACAAGGCGGGAGAGCAAAGACAAAGAAACAAATCCGCTTATAGTTTCCGTTTATGATTTTTTATGGAATATGTAACTATTCCCCATATACAGAAATTATTATCTTCGGTAACTTTTATAGTTTTAAAAGTCGGATTAGCGGGTTCAAGATAAACTGCATCTGCATCAATCCTGATATATTTGAGTGTAAAATCCCCATCGATAAAGCAAACTGCTGTATCTCCGTCCTGCGGCTCGAGAGATTTGTCAACCACAAGAATATCGCCATCCGAAATTCCGGCATCTATCATTGATGAACCTTTAACTCTTGCATAAAAAGTTGATGAAGGATTACTGATAAGTTCTTTGTTTAAATCGATGGATAAATCGATGTAATCCTGTGCAGGACTTGGAAAACCTGCAGCGATTCCACCTTCGGCAAGTGGAAGTTCAAGTACCGAGTTGGTGTTTGATGAATAAAAATCAAGTAATGACGAGCTGTTTATTTTATTTATTTTCAACGTTTTGCTCATTCTTCAAAGAATAAAAATATCTTTGCAAAATTAGTTCAATTATTTGATATGTGAGTTTTTATATTATCAAAAATTATAATTCTTATTCAAAGTCCTGTAACATTTTTTTAGCAACGAATGTTTTTTAGTACTTTTGCAGTTTAATTAAGGTTATATTATTTGTATGGAAACTATTCAAATTCACGATAAGCAATTCCGTTTGTCAATTCCCGAAAGTGAAATTCAGGATGCAGTAAAAAAAACAGGCAAACAAATCAGTGCAGATTTTGAAGGTCAGAATCCTCTTTTAATAGGAGTACTTAACGGAGCCTTTATGTTTGCAGCCGATTTAATGAAAAATATTTCCATACCCTGCGAAATTACTTTTGTAAAACTTGCTTCGTATCAGGGTATTTATTCATCCGGAAGCGTGAAAGAAATACTCGGATTAAATGAAAGTGTTGTTGGTCGCAACGTAATCGTAGTTGAAGATATTGTGGATACTGGCATAACTATGGAAAGAATTTTGAACTCACTTACTGTTAAAGGAGCTGCAAGTATACGTGTTGCTACATTTTTGCAAAAACCCGATGCATTGCAACGCGATATAAAAATTGATTATATAGCAATGAAAATTCCAAATGAATTTATTGTAGGTTATGGGCTCGATTATGATGGGTTCGGTAGAAACCTTCGCAATATATACACTGTAATAAGTGAGTAAACTGCTTATTATGATTTTTTGTTGTTTCAAGTTTCAAGTTTATCATTTAAGAATTAAGGTAATTGTTCTTTTTTATACATTTATTAAAATTTTCAAGTTACATCTTGATTTTTTTCAGTTTGTATTTGTACTTTTACCTTTGTCCCGTCATTTCGGGAAAAGACACTATGTCCATTGATCATTATTCTTTATTCTTATATTAATATGCTAAACATTATTTTATGCGGCGCACCCGGATGTGGTAAGGGCACCCAAAGTGAACTTCTGAAAAAAAAATACAATCTTGTACATTTTTCTACCGGAGAAATTCTACGTTCAGAAATAAAAGCTGGAACCGAAATTGGTCGGCAGGCTGAAGTGTTTATTTCAAAGGGTATGCTTGTGCCGGACGAAATGATTATCATGATGTTGATGAAACAAATTGACAATTTGAATCCAAATAACGCTGGGATGATTCTCGATGGATTTCCGCGTACTGTTGAACAAGCACAAAAACTCGAAGTTTTACTTGCACAGCGTGAAAAAGAAATAACTATGCTCATTGATATTAACGTTGATGAAAAGGAATTGATAAATCGTCTTTTATTGCGGGGTCAGATTTCAGGACGCTCTGATGACAATGCCCAAACGATAAAAAAAAGACTTAAAATATATCAGGAAAAAACTGCACCTGTAAATAATTTTTATAAAGCGCTCAACAAATACCAATCAATAAACGGACATGGAGCGATAGAGGAAATCTCCGAACGAATATGTAAAGTAATAGATAATTTCAAGTGATTTTATTTAATAATGGAGATAAAACAGAACAGAAATTTCAGTAATTGTGCTTGATTGTAGTAAGTAAGTGCAGTACAATTACGCGTTGTAACTTATATAAAAGTTATCAGTAAAAAACGCATTTAGTACAAAAAGAAATAATTATGGGCGGATCAAATTTTGTAGATTACGTAAAAATATACTGTCGTTCGGGAAAGGGCGGAGCTGGTTCAACGCATTTCCATCGTGAAAAATTTATCCCTAAGGGCGGTCCCGATGGAGGCGATGGCGGACGCGGCGGTCATATTATTCTTCGGGGAAATAAAAATTTGTGGACATTGTTGCATTTAAAATATACCAGACATATTTATGCCGGCGATGGTGAGCCAGGGAGCGGTAGCCGTAGTTTTGGTAAGGATGGTAATGATAAAACAATCGATGTGCCACTCGGAACGGTAATTCACGATGCTGAAACAGGATTATTTCTTGCAGATTTAAAAGAAGACGGACAGGAAATTATTCTGCTAAAGGGTGGGAGAGGAGGATTGGGAAACTGGCATTTTCGTACTGCAACGAATCAAACACCACGATATGCACAACCCGGCGAACCACGCATTGAAAAAACTGTTGTTCTTCAGTTAAAAGTTTTGGCCGATGTAGGTTTGGTAGGATTCCCAAACGCCGGAAAATCAACATTGCTTTCGGTAGTTTCGGCTGCCAAACCCGAAATCGCCGATTATCCTTTTACAACGCTAGTGCCTAATCTTGGTATTGTTTCGTATCGCGACAATAAGTCTTTTGTAATGGCTGATATACCCGGAATTATCGAAGGTGCTTC
>CAYQWD010000086.1:4311-7749 GCA_964420955.1 uncultured Paludibacter sp.
TTTGCTTTTTATGATTCCTGTTGATGCCAAAGATATTCGAAAGGAATACGAAATTCTGCTCAACGAACTTGCTAATTATAACCCAGGATTGATACGTAAAAGCAGGGTACTTGCTATCACAAAATGCGATATGCTTGATGATGAACTGTTGAGCGAATTAAAAAATGAATTGCCCGTCGATTTATCAACGGTTTTTATTTCATCGGTTTCAGGGCTTGGTATAATGCAACTAAAGGATTTACTCTGGATTGAAATGAATAAAGAGCCAGTTGACGATACTGAAATAACTCACGCCCCGATTGCTGTTGATGCTAATGATTTTTTTGAGGATGAAGTAGTAACGAATCATGGTTATGATTCAGAGTGGTTCGATGGTGATGATGAAGACGAAGATTTCAGCAGTATAAAAGGAATTGGATGGGATGATTAGATAGATTTAAAGTTTTTAAAATTGCTCAGATTATATTTTTATATGCCGGAATTAACAATTTGTTCCTTACCGATATATAAACCCGTACCTGTGAAATGTAAAGTATTTTTTTATTGCTGATTTTGATTAATTCAAAAACCGGAAAAATCAGGTACAATTTAGCGTTAAAGTATTATTTTGGAAAAATTACTTACTTTCGATGTTTTTGGTTCTTTTAGCGAGATTATTCATTTTTGTACAACCCGTCATGGAGGTGTGAGCACGGGTAATTTCGCTTCGTTCAATCTCAGTCCATTTGTGGGCGATAGAGCCGAAAATTTTCAAAACAATTTGCATATTCTATCAAAACAAACCGGCATTTCAGCCGAAAATTTTATTTTTCCATATCAAACGCATAGTGAAAAAATACTGATAATTGACAGTGATTTTCTCAATGACTCGGCTGATATAAAGAAAGATAAACTTCAGGGCGTAGACGCTGTCATCACCAATGCAAAAAATATTTGTATTGGCGTAACAACTGCCGATTGTGTGCCCATTTTACTTTTCGATAGGAATAAAAAGGTTATTGCAGCAGTACATGCAGGTTGGCGCGGCACTCAGGCGCTACTCGTTAAAAAAGTAATTTCCTGTATGAACAAAAAATTCAGTTCAAATTCCCAAAATATTTATGCATTGATTGGTCCTTCAATTTCGGCAGAAGTTTATGAAGTAGGGAGTGAACTAATCACTTTATTCGAGAAAGCTGATTTTGATGTTAACTCAATTTTTTCAAAAAGAAACGGAAAACTCTTTCTAAACCTTTGGGAAGCTAATAGACAATTGCTAATTGAATGTGGAGTCCCATCCTCGCAAATACAAATTTCTGGCATTTGTACATATATCCAACACCAAAATTTTTTTTCGGCGCGAAGTTTGGGAATTGATTCAGGAAGAATGTTTAATGGAATTATTTTAAAATGATTTTTCGGAATAGACGCTTTTTATGTTAATTGTTTTATTAGTATTTGCCAGTTAAATAATCAATAATGGATTTGAAAATTACAACAAGAGTAAGTGAACTTTGCCCAAAACTGAATGTGGCGATGCTAAGGTGTGAAGTTGTGAATTCTTCAACATCAGAAGAAATAAAAAAAGTATTGCAACAAGTATCAGATGATATCAAATGCCGTTATAAACTTGACCAAATTAACAGTCGACCTGAGATAGAAGCAACCCGTGCTGCCTACAAAGCACTTGGCAAAGATCCTCATCGATATCGACCATCGGCTGAGGCATTATGCAGAAGAATAATGCGGGACATACCAGTTTACACTATCAATACATTGGTTGATATTCTCAATATTGTTTCAATCAGAAGTGGATTTTCGATTTGTGGATTTGATGCAGAAAAAATACATGGAACGGAACTAATCCTTACAATTGGGTCTGCTAACGATACTTTCGATGCCATAGGACGTGGAATTCTTAATGTCGAAGGTTTGCCTATGTATAAAGATGATTTTGGGGGAATTGGCACACCCACAAGCGATAACGAACGTACAAAAATAACCGAAGAAACTACAGATTTACTTATCATGATTAATAGCTACAGTGGAAACGATGGTTTACCTCAAGCTGTGAATCACGCTATTGAATTGCTTGGAAAATTTGCAACATTAAAAACCTACGAATTGAAATATTACTGAAAATTATCAATCAGACAATATTATTTCACCAATCCAGCGTACTGGAAACGATATTCAATTATCCAATTCTTCCATCATTTTCTGTATATCTCCATCCAGTTCGTGTAACTGTTTTTTGCAAAATTCAAGCAATACGGCAGCTCGCTTAACTTTTGCTGCAATATTATCCATGTTAATATCTTCGTTTGTTTCCAGCTCTTTTAATATAAGTTCCAGTTCAACCACTGCGTCATCGTAGGTTAGTTTCTGTTTTGTCATAAATTGTTAAGAATAAAAATGGTATTTGGTAAATGGTAAATGTTCTCATTCATCGGAAAAATGTACGAGTACATGCCTGTATGAGTTGAAAATTTTCGATTTTGAAACATAACCCACATATTTTTTATTGATATCTACAACAGGTAGATTCCATGCTCCTGTATCTTCGAAAATTTCCATAACTTTTTCCATCGGCATATTATTAGATAGTATTGCCGGAGGCGCAATCATTAGTTTTTTAACAGTAAATCTGTTGTAAAGTTCTGGTCGGAACATGATGTTTCGCACTTCATCGAGCAATAATACGCCCATAAAAACGCCTGTTTCTGGGTGAACAACCGGAAAAAGATTTCGTTTTGATTTAGAAATGACTTTCACTAATTCGCCAAGTGTCATGTTTGGTTGTAAAATTGAAAGATCAGTTTCAATTACATTTTCCATTTTCAATAGTGTGAGAACAGCCTTGTCTTTATGATGCGTGAGTAATTCACCTTTTTTAGCAAGCCGCATTGCATACAAACTGTGTTTTTCGAATAGCTTAATTGTAAGGTACGATACGGTAGAAACTATCATCAACGTCATAAACAACGAATAACCGCCCGTGAGTTCAGCAATAAGAAAAATGCCGGTAAGCGGCGCATGCATAACACCAGACATTAACCCTGACATTCCGGCAAGTGCAAAATTTTCCTGAGGAACATTCATCCCCAGATTAATAAGTATTTGCGAAAAAACAAAACCAGTAATAGCCCCAACAAATAGCGAAGGAGCAAAAATTCCTCCAACTCCCCCAGCTCCGTTGGTTGCTGCAGTAGCAAATATTTTAAAAATAATAATGAGAGATAAAAACATCACCACAATCCAGGGATTATCTGCAAAATTCTGAAAAAAACTTCGGTCAAGAGTTGAAAGCGCATCGCCCTTCAGTAGCAAATTAATAGTGTCATAACCCTCTCCGTAAAGCGGTGGGAAAAGGAAAATAAGTACACTAAGCATTAATCCTCCGATAGCAAGTTTGGTATAGGGATTTTTATACTTGGCAAAAAATCCTTCAATTTTCAT
>CAYQWD010000086.1:7811-8582 GCA_964420955.1 uncultured Paludibacter sp.
GCGCACAACATCAAACTCCTCAACTATTGAAAAGTGAAAAATAAACGAACTGCCGGAAAAAATATAAGACATGGCAGTTGCAGTAACCGATGAAATTAACAGCGGAGCTATTGAAGTTAGCGTCATATCGAGCATTAATACTTCAAGCGTGAAAACCAATCCGGCAATGGGAGCTTTAAAAATACCTCCGATAGCGCCTGCAGCGCCACCCAACTAAAAGCATCAGGGTTTTCTGATCGAGTTTGAAAAAGTTTCCCAGATTGGAACCAATAGCCGAACCGGTAAGTACAATTGGCGCTTCGGCTCCTACCGAACCACCAAATCCAATAGTTAGTGAACTTCCCACAAGCGATGTCCACACATTATGTAATTTCAGTATGCTTTTTCGTTGTGATATGGCATACAAAATTCGCGTTATTCCATGACTGATATTGTCCTTTACTATATATCGTACAAAAAGTGAAGCCAGGAGCATACCAACAACAGGGAAAACCAGATACCAGTAATTTACATCCGTACGGCTGAAATTTTCAATCAACAAATGCTGAATTAAATGTATGGCTCCCTTCAGTAAATGTGCAGCTATGGCTGAAAGTATGCCCACCATTAAACTCAAAATTAAAATAAACTGTTGATGTTTAATGTGCTGTTCGCGCCAGTCTAAAATTTTTTCGTATAAAACATTTTTATTCATTGTCTGAAGTTTCAGTTTAAACACCTTTGCCTTTGAAAATAATTTCTATTGTATATAAAAGGATTTTAAAATCATTG
>CAYQWD010000087.1:0-8566 GCA_964420955.1 uncultured Paludibacter sp.
ACCTACTACCATAATCACATAAGGAGTTGTTGGTAAAGCACTTTCGAAATCCATTGGCATATCGCTGTTATTTTCAGAAAGTAAACCTGCAATTTCTTCTTTGAGGATTGTATTTAATTCTGATGTCCCGACATATTTATCGCGTGCAACCCGCCTTTCGATGCGTTCGATTATGCGTAAAGTAGTTTCTACACCCACATCAGAAGTAATCAGTACTTCTTCAAGATTGTCGAGTACTTCATCGTCCACTTTCGATTTTCCGGCTACAGCGCGCGTTATTTTCGAAAAAACGCTTTCTTTGGTTTTTGCCAAACCTTCATCGAGAGTTTCTTTTTTTGCTTTATTGAAGAAATTGAATATTCCC
Organism: uncultured Paludibacter sp.; assembly: GCA_964420955.1. Taxonomy (GTDB): domain Bacteria; phylum Bacteroidota; class Bacteroidia; order Bacteroidales; family Paludibacteraceae; genus Paludibacter. The sequence goes on from CAYQWD010000087.1 coordinate 365, forward strand.
ATATTAAATTAATAGTTTTTAAACAATAATCACTTATCTGAATTTATAAAAATAGTTTCTTTCAGTATCGTTTTGTATCAATTATTGAAAGTTCATTTTGAACAAATTACAAAATTAATCCTTTTTCCTGACTTAACAGTGAAATAAAAATATAATATTGAAAGTTTTGGCGTTCTGTCTGGTTAAAGAATAGAATCGGAATTTTGTCATGACATTTAAGACAGAATCGGAATTCTGTTATCCTATTTAAGACAGAATTGGAATTCTGTCATCGCATGAATTCAAATTCCTGAATATCAGATAATTAATGTATTTTAGCATATAAATGCCGAAATTACAGAAACTTTTCAATGAAATAATTTGTTAATTGTATTCTTTTCAGTACTTTTAAAAATCAAAAAAGAAAAAAATATAGTCATGAAAATTCACGAATATCAATCGAAACAGATTTTTTCACGTTATGGAATACCTGTAACAGCGGAACAAATATGTTATACACCCAATGAAGTGTGCGATGTAGCTGCAAAACTCGGATTTCCGGTAGTTATAAAAGCTCAGGTACATGCCGGAGGAAGGGGTAAAGCGGGCGGTGTAAAATTAGTCCGCAATAGTGACGAAGCCCATGAAACCGCCAACAAAATTCTCGGTATGGATATTAAAGGCTATACTGTAGAAAAGGTACTTGTAGCTCAAGGCGTTAAATTCAACTCAGAATATTATGTGGGAATGACAGTTGACCGAAACACCAAAACAGTGCTCTTTATGGCAAGCTCCGAAGGTGGAGTAGAAATCGAAGAAGTGGCAAAGGAAAATCCTGCTGCAATTCATAAATTCAGCATCGATCCAACTCTTGGAATGACAGATTTTATAGCCCGTAAAATTGCATTTAAACTTTTCAGTGGCTTTACTCAAGTAATTCAGGCAGTGGATATTTTCCAGAAAATGTATCAGATTTTTATCGATACAGATGCATCTTTACTTGAAATTAATCCATTAGTAATGACTGACGATGGAAAATTGTTAGCCTTAGACGGCAAAATGAATTTTGATGATAATGCACTGTATAGACAAGCTGAAATTGCTTTGCTCAATGAACCTGATGCCGATGAAAAAAAAGAAATCGATGCGCGTTCCAAAGGGTTATCTTATATCAGACTCGATGGAAATATTGGTTGTATGGTAAATGGCGCAGGACTTGCAATGGCTACAATGGATGTAATTAAACATCATGGTGGCTCACCGGCAAATTTCCTTGACATTGGAGGCAGTTCAAATCCGCAAAAAGTAATTGATGCAATGAACATATTGCTCGATGATAAAAATGTGAAGGTTATAATGATAAATATTTTCGGAGGTATTACTCGTTGCGATGATGTAGCTCGCGGGCTTATTATTGCACTTGACCAAATGAATGTTGATATTCCGATTGTAATCAGACTTTCGGGAACAAATGCAGATGAAGGGCTGAGAATTATCAAAAAGCGGAATTTACCTACGGTTGATTCGCTGAGTGAAGCAGCTAAAGAAGCAATACGGATTGCTCAAACGCTAAAATGAAAAGAACATTATCTGAGTAACAAACAATTTTTTTTTAAAAATATACATTATGAGTATTTTAATAAATAAAGACACAAAACTGATTGTTCAGGGAATAACCGGACGTGATGGAAGTTTTCATACACTGAAAATGAAAGATTACGGCACTCAAATTGTAGGTGGAGTTTCACCGGGTAAAGGCGGACAATTTATATATGATATACCAGTATTTAACACAGTAGAAGATGCTGTAATGGCTACTGGCGCAAAAACTTCGGTCATTTTCATACCTGCTCCGCTTGCTGCCAATGCAATGCTCGAGGCTGCCGAAGCTGGAATTGAACTTGTTATATGCATATCTGAAGGCGTACCCACACTCGATATGATAAAAGTGAATGAATATTTCACAAAAAAAGGCACCAAACTCATTGGCGCAAATTGCCCTGGTTTGATTACTCCTGATGAATCACTGGTAGGAATTTTGCCCGGAAATATTTTCAAAAAAGGAAATGTTGGATTAATGAGCCGCAGCGGAACATTAACATATCTGATGGTTAGTTTACTTACTGACAGTGGATTAGGACAAAGCACATGTGTTGGTATTGGTGGCGATCCTGTGGCAGGTTTGTATTACATCGAATTACTTGAAATGTTTGAAAACGACCCTGAAACGGAGGCAATAGTACTGATTGGAGAAATTGGCGGCGATGCTGAAGAAAGAGCAGCTGATTACATTAAAAATAATGTAACAAAGCCAGTAGTTGCATTTATTGCAGGTCAAACTGCACCTCCGGGCAAACGAATGGGGCACGCCGGAGCAATTATTTCAAGCGGTTCGGGAACAGCCGAAGAAAAAATTGCTGCATTCGAAGCAATTGGAGTACCCGTTGCACGATTGCCTCATGAAATTCCGGAATTGGTAAAAAAGAAACTTGCCGAAAAGAATTAATTTTTCTATTAAATCAAAAATTAAAAACCGACAATTTGGACTCAATTTGTCGGTTTTTTAATTCTATGCAGGACTTTTTAAGCACGCATCCGTCAGACCGCTTTGAGCGGTCAGTCGGGTAGAACAATCGGAATTAGTAAAAAAAACTGGTCTTTGGTCTAAGTTAGCCCGCCTTATAGCCGTAGTCCCTCAGAATGCTTTCCTGCCTGAATTTATTCACTGCAGTAACCACAAAAGTATAAATACCTTTTAACTTGGAATCAATTTCCTTCAAATCGATACAATTTTCGGTTGTGCGCACAAGAATATTTGATGGATCATTCAAATCGCCCACTTTTTTACCTTTAAATGCATATACAACATAATATTTTATCGCGCATCCGCCTTCTTCATTCACATGGTCCCAAATCAGTAATTTTTCAGCATGATCTTTTATAATACGCATATTCTGAGGTTGTGCTGAAGGCTCACCTGGCAATGTACGATTTACGGGACATAATGCAGGATATTGATAGAAGTTCGTTTTCAAACTGTCATTCAATCCCTGAATATTCTTTACAAATGTTTTGGCACTGAAAAATGCCGAACCATCAACCTGTGAATATTTTGAATTCATTCTCAGTTGCCGTGCAATTTCGTTTGGTTTTTGCCATGCATTTATTTTGCTGTTTTCGAGTGCTGAAACATAATGTCCGATATAAAGATTCCGCCCATGGGAATTATCGCTCCACCACTTTACAAGCACTTCATAATCAGCAACTTTTTTTCCTATTTCCCAATAAAGCTGAGGAACTACATAATCTATTGTTCCTTCTCTCAGCCATTTGAGAATATCGGCATATAAATCATCGTAATTTTGTACGCCAGCTTGCGTTGCAGAACCACGCGGATCGTTGCTTTGGTTGCGCCAAACACCAAAAGGTGAAATACCAAACTGCACCCAAGGTTTTACGCTTTTTATGGTTTTATTCAGTTCTTCAATAACCATATTCACGTTATTACGCCGCCAATCGTCCTTTTGATTCGGCAAAAATCCACGCGGAAAGCGCTTAAAAGAATTACTGTCGGGAAAATCTTCATTATTAACTTTATATGGATAAAAATAATCGTCGAAATGAATGGCATCAACATCGTATTTTTCAACTATATCCTGTACTACCAAGTTCAGAAATTCGCGCGTTTCGTCAAGACCAGGATCGAAATAATATTTACCGCCATATTTAACAAACAAATCCTTATTTTTAAAAAACAGATGCTTCTGATTTAAAATATCGAGATTTTCATTGTTTGTAACTCTGTATGGATTCAACCATACATGAACTTCCATACATCGTCTGCGGGCTTCGTCAATAATAAATTGAAGCGGATCGAAAAAAGGTTCGGGTTTTTTGCCCTGTTTACCCGTAAGCCAATGCGACCATGGTTCAAGCTGTGAAGGATAAAATGCATCGGCAGTAGGTCTTATTTGTACAAATATGGCATTGATGTTATTTTCAGCAAAATTATCGAGCATTGTTCGGATTTCATTTCGCTGTTGTGTACCTGTAAGATTTCGGGCACTTGGCCAGTCGATATTTGCAACGGTAGCAATCCAAACGGCGCGCATTTCGTGCTTTTTATGCTGTGCAAAAACCTGACTGTGGATAAAAATTAAAAGGAAAATCGGTAATTTCAGATATTTTTGTAAACCCATTTTGAATAATTTATTGAGGATTTTTCACAAAAATAAAAATAATTCTTCTGCAAACAAAAACCGTAATTAAAAATCCGTGAATTATTCCTGTCAATTAAACATTACACAAAATAAAACCGTATTTTTGCATTTGTCATTAAATTTAAAAATGAATTATGGACTATAAATTGAATAAAAAGCTTAAAATTGCTTTGGTTGCTCATGATAAACGAAAAGCTGATATGGTTGAATGGGCAGTATATAATGCAGAAATGCTCTCGAAACATGATATAATTTGTACAGGCACAACAGGCAGATTAATACAGGAAGCATTTAATAAAAAAGGGATTGTTGCCAATATTATCCGAATGAACTCCGGTCCATTGGGCGGCGATGCCGAGATAGCAGCATTGGTAGTGCGCAAACAAATAAACCTTGCTATTTTCCTGATCGACGACCTTAGCGCTCAACCCCACGAAGCTGACATACAGATGTTACTCCGTCAATGCCGCATACATAATGTACCTATTGCCTGTAACCGTTATAGCGCCGATTTGATGATTACTAGCACATTATGGAATAGCGATGATTATGTTCCAAGCGAACCAAAATACATCAATTTTAAAAGAAAATAAAAGTATTTGTACTTTCACAAAAAAAATCATTTACAAGAAGGCATTTTTGAGTTTGGTTGTTTTGAATAATAATTTTTTTTGAACCTGCCATTCGACTGACAGGTGCGCAGAACTCAGAGTTGCGAAGCCGCTAATGGAACAATGTGAGAATCAGATGAAAAACTTTTAAATTTTTTCACTTTGCGTATTATGCATATATTTGATGATACTTTAAAAAAGCATGTTTTATCTTATCTTTGCGTTGACTTTTTATTAACATTTAATACTTTATCTGCGCTAAACTCTAATTAAAAAAAGATTTTCATGGTTGTTTTTTAAAGGTAAAATGGTATTTTTATTACCTCCTTGTCTTTAAGGTTGATTAATATTCTAAAATATTCTTTATTGCTTCCTTAACGGTCATTTTTATATAGATATCTTTGGATTTAGCCAGTTGATTACAAACAGAGATAATACCATTGTCAAGTACATCCTTTCCGTTAAAAATTTCTGCACTCATGCAATCTACGGTGCATGCAATTATTCCGGCAGCGCTCAACGATTCCAAACTTTTTACGCCTGCGCTGTTTTTACCTATTCCGGCATCATTAAAAAACACTGCTTTCAAATGAAGTTTCTGTGCATAATGACCTGCGCTCACGCCTCCATGCGATCCGCATACAACAATATCGCCTGTATTGTTTTCGTTTAAAAATGTGATACTATCAGAAATCGTAATGTTCACGCCATTTATTTGTGTCTGAAATCGTTTTTTATGGTCTTCATTGCTGCTTTCATCTTCCTTTTCATTTTTCATAGATTCATTAATTTTATTATTCTGAACAAATGGAGGATTATCAATGATTTTGTTTACAGCTTCTTGTACCGATTCTCCAATCTGAATACCAGCTTCTTCGGCTAAAGTATTAGTATGAGTGATGATTCCGTTTTCCCATGTATCTCTGGCAAAACCGATTTCGGCGCTGTAATTATCAACTGCGCAAGCCAGGATATGCGCGGCATCATAATACCGGAGTCCACTGATGCCTGCCTGATTTTTACCGACTCCGGCATTGTTAAGAAAAACAGCTTTAACATGACAATTTGTTAACTTTCGGGCAAAAGTTCCATTATCGCCACAATGTGATGCACACACAAGTATCGGGCGGGTATTATTGGGATGTATATCACCTAAACTATCGAGGAGAATTACTGTTTCAGGTAAGTTCATTTTGTTAAGTAGTCAAATAAAACAAACACAAAGTCACAAAAACACAAAAGTAAAAAATTTTCACTTTGGTTCATGTCTTTGAAACACCGTGTTTAATATCAAAATGTCTTTGCAATAGATATCCCTTTTTCGTAAGCTTTCAGATTTCCAGCAACGAATTTTGCCGGAACACTTTCGCTTACAATTTGCATCATTTCCTCGTGAGGATAACCCCTGAATTCGGCATAAATGGCCAACATTACGATATTCATCATTTTGCTGATATCGAAATCCGTACTTTTATTTTCTTCGGGATCAATTATAAATGTTTTTTTACCCGATTTTTTAATTAATTCCGTTTTAGATTCGGGCATATCCTTTTCCAGTCGGGTATTTACGCTCGATGTTGAAAGTTCAAACGTACTTGAGAAAACAATGCCATCCTCTTTCAAGCAATGCAAATAACGAAGTGTTTCAGTTTGTTCAAAAGATAACAAATAATCCACATCGCCTGCTTTAATAAAGGGTGATAACACCGGTTTGGTTGAATAGCGAAAATGACTTTCGACACCACCACCACGTTGTCCTAAACCAATTACGTCCGATATTTTTAACTCATAACCAAGTTTCATGTAATACTTGCTCAAGAGATTGCTGAAAAGGAGAATTCCCTGACCTCCGACACCAGCTATAATGATATTTTTTCCCGTATCCTGCATTTTTATGATTTTATTGCTTCAAATTTACATGCTGTAGTACACAATCCGCAGCCCACACATAAATCTTCGTTAATAACTATTTCAACTTTTCCATCATTCCCTTTTTTACTTTCAATTGCCAAACAGCCTATATTGATACATTTACGGCATTGTGTACAAAGTTCCTGTTCAATATAAAAGGGTGTTTGTTTGGGTAATTTAAATTTCGTAACACAGGGTTTTTGAACTATAACAACAGAGTTTGTATTAGAATTAACCGCATTAAGAATAGCTCTTTCAAGATTCTCAAATTCGTAAGCATCAACAGTTACAATATCTTTTACACCAATTGCTTCGCATACTTTTGCTATTTCTAATTTATTTTCAGGTTTATAATTGAACCCAAAGTCACTGGAAGCAATATGTTGACCGCCGGTCATTGCCAGACAGCTATTGTCGACTATAATAGTAGTTGACTGGCTGTCATTAAAAATAAGATTCATCAATCCGTTAATTCCTGTAGCCCAAAACCCACCATCGCCAATCATGGCAACAAAATTTTCTTTATGGTCTGTTGCTACGTTGTAACCATGTGCCAAGGCAATGCTCGATCCCATGCATTTTTGTAATGAATAAGATTCCATGTGCGGGAAACATCCAATTAAACCACAAGTAACATCGGCGGCAGCTTTGATTTTATGTTTTCGTAAAATATCGGAGATAAAAAGGTGTGAACAGCCGGCACAACTTACCGGCAAACGGAAAGGAATTCCGTCCAAAATTTTTCTTTTTGGAGCATTCGGAATTAGTTTTTCTTCAATTACATCGGGAATAAAACGCGTCATTTCAGGAAACTTCGGAAATAACTCTTTTCCGATTACACTGACTCCCATGTCCTTGATGTTTTTTTCCATGATATCATGTCCATCTTCGATAACATAAAGTTTTTCGACATGTGCGGCTAATTGGCGAATCATTTTTTCAGGAAGTGGCATTACCATTCCTAACTTTAAAATAGAAGCTTCAGGCAAAACTTCTTTTGTGTAATAGTAAGGTGTACCCGCTGTAATTACCCCTATTTTCTTTCCATTTAATTCCAGTTTGTTAATATCGAAGCTATTACTGTCGTTGGCAAGACGTTTTAAATGTGCCGGAAAATCGTTAAAACACTTGGTTAGTTTTGGATGTTCCGAACCTTTTGCATTCATCATCATTGTTGTCATGATAACTTTGCTGAAACTTACAGGATATTTCTTTCTGCATTTAACTTCGTAAGTATAGTCTTCATTTATTGTTACTGTACTGGTAGTTTTACAAATTACAGATGTTATTTTCAGAATAACGGGAGTAGTATATTCCTCACTTATTTCAAAAGCCTTAACCATCAAATCTTTGGCTTCCTGACTGTCACTTGGTTCCAATACCGGAATGTTGAACATATTTCCGTAATGACGAACATCATTGTAATCATCACCTGCAATTCGGCCCACATCATCGCCAACTACTAATACCAAACCACCATT
>CAYQWD010000088.1:0-8561 GCA_964420955.1 uncultured Paludibacter sp.
TTTATTTTATTGATATTCTTTTGTTTATGCAGTTTTTAAGGCTCGACTAATTACAGGGAATGGACACCTGTCGTCAAATTTTTGAATCTTGATTTTTCAATCTTTTACACATCTTACCGATAATCCAGAATATTTCATAGCTGTGCTTTTCATCATTTTTGCTGAATTGTAAAATAGATAAACCGATGCAGCTGTTTGTGAACCAAAGTTATCTTTTTGCCAGAAATATGCTCCCATAAAAACCGATTCGAAATTCTTTTGTCCTGTCCATGCTATAGGTGCACAATATCCTGCAGGTATTGCTGTAAATCCGCTTTCGTTTGTGGCGCCTGTATTATCTGCTTTCCAGTGTTTAGTTCCAGTTTCTTTAGCTTTTCCACCAGCCGGATTTTCGCCACCTAAAAAGGTAATTAATTTTGTCCAGTCTGCATTAGTTGCTACATGCCAGCCTGCAGGAGCCAAAATGCCTGTATGTACAGCATAAAAATTGTACAGCCGCCCAAATAATAAAATACTGTCTTTTTCGGTTCGATTATTTACATTTATATACGCTCCGCTTGTAAGCGTTTTCAAAGATTCCACATCGGTTACGTTCGGAATCGCAGTTCCATCGTTGTATTTAGTGGTTCTCAGGTTTTCAGCCATCCAAGTCTGATCTCCAATCTGAATAGTTTTGTAAGTATTTCCATCCTGATCGGTCATCGTGCCATAAGTAAGGCTGCTGTTAAACTTAATTCCCGATTTTCCGCCATTCGAATTTACATCAGTATCGCAGGAAATAATAACTAAAAAAGCAAAAAATATACTCAAAACATAAGTGAAGTTTATTGATTTCATAATTTCTAAGTGTTAAATTATTATTGCTATTTTTAAAATTCTCGCATCATCTCTGTAATCAGTTCTGGTTAATTATCTTAAGCTCCATTTTTTTGGGTGATAAACCCGTAATTTATCAATTTTTATTTTTTTTTAAAATTGCTTAAAGTGCAAATGTAATATTTTACAATGTAATTTTTAATTTTACTGAATTTTTTTTATAACTCCTGAAAAAATCCCTTTTGCATCACTTACCTGGTAGCCTGTAACAATTTATAAATAAATGACATAAATAAAACTGAATTTGTTGATTATTTGTTCGGAGATAAACCCGTCCGAAGAAATATTGCATTTTTACTTTTTTAGTAGAAAAAGACTTACAAAAACTCCCAAACTTTATTTTTACGATTCAGAAATTGCATGTTATTTGCTTGGTATCGAAACGCCCGAACATTTATCGCGCGATAAAATGCGGGAATTATTATTTGAGAATTTTATCGTAACTGAAGTGCTGAAAAGAAGATATAACAAGGGAAAATCAGGTAACATATATTTTTATCGCGATAGCCACCAAAACGAAGTAGATCTGATAATTAAAACTGCTGAAGGAGTCATAGCCATAGAGATAAAATCGGCGATGACTTATAATTTACAATTTGAAAAGACCTTAAATCAAATCCAAAATTGGATATCAGAACCAGTTACAAATAGAAAAATAGTTTATACTGGATCTTATGAAAACTCAATCCCTCCGATAAAACTTGTACATTTTGGTAGTGTGAATTTTGAGTGAATTTACCTTTAGGTATTTTCACACATTGAATTTGAAATCTGCATTAGAGTGGGGAGTTCCATTTGTGTCATTCCTTGACAGCATAGAATCCCTAAGCTTCGGAATTATCATCCCTGACAAGATTACATCTTGGTTTTATGTTTTAATAAATCAATGGTAAATAGCTGTAAATGAAAAATATTAAAAACCTGACAGAAATCAAATTATCTGTCAGGTTTTTTCAAATCAGTTTTATTCAGAAGATTAATAATTCTGTTTTTCTTCTTCGAAGTATGCCTGTGAGTGTTGGCAGGTTGGGCAGGCTTTGGGAGCTTCCTTGCCAACGTGAATATGTCCACAGTTACGGCATTGCCAGTTGATTTCTTCGTCGCGGGCAAACACTTTGCCGGCTTCTACTTTTTCAAGAAGGCGTAAATAACGTTTTTCATGTTCTTTTTCCACGGCTGCAATTTTACGGAAAGTTGCAGCTATGTTGGGGAAACCTTCAGCCTCAGCCACATCGGCAAAATGCGGGTAAGCTTCTGTCCATTCTTCGTTTTCACCTTCGGCGGCAGCTTTCAGATTTTCTGCAGTTGTTCCTACAATTCCTGCAGGATAAGTTGCAGTAATTTCTACAGGTTCTCCTTCGAGATAACTGAAGAATTTTTTGGCATGTTCTTTTTCCTGATCGGCAGTTTCGAGGAAAATGGCTGAAATTTGCTCAAATCCTGCCTTTTTTGCTACACTGGCAAACATGGTATAGCGCATACGCGCCTGGCTTTCGCCGGCAAACGAAATCAACAGATTTTTTTCTGTCAGTGTTCCTTTTAGACTTTTCATGACTTAATTGTTTTGATGGATGAATATCTATTTCATTTAAATTGTGTCGAATGTTTTTACCAAACAAAGATATAAAATCATTTCCGATTTTTTTAGTCTGTTTCTTTTTTTTCGGAGGAATTAAATGTATCACCATAAGACTTAAAACGGGATTGTCAAAAAACTTTCAGCCTGAATTTCGTATCTTTGCGTACATTTTTCTATTTTACAATTTTCAAATTTCATTTATGGTCAGTTATCTTCAAATCGAAAATCTTACAAAATCTTTTGGCGACAATTTACTTTTCGAGAATATCAGTTTTGGTATTGCCGATAATCAGAGGGTTGCGTTGATTGCTAAAAATGGTACAGGAAAGACTACTTTGCTGAATATAATTGCCGGTAATGAAGATTACGATAACGGAAAGATTTCTTTTCGCCGCGATTTGCGCATCGGTTATCTCGACCAAAATCCGGATTTCCCGAAAAATATGACTGTAATAGATGCCTGCCTGAGTGTGGATAATGAAGTGGTACGCACTATTGCCGATTATGAGCATATAATGCTGAGTGCCGACCATAGCCGTTTGGATGAAATTATTGCACGAATGGATTTTTACAATGCTTGGGATTACGAAACGCGTATAAAACAAATTCTTGGCAAACTTAAAATCTCAAATTTCGAACAGAAAATTTCAGAACTTTCCGGCGGACAGTTAAAGCGTGTAGCATTGGCAAATGTGCTGATTTCCGAACCTGATTTGCTGATTCTTGATGAGCCGACCAATCATCTCGACCTTGAAATGGTGGAATGGCTTGAAGATTTCCTGAAACGATCCACTATGGCACTGTTCATGGTTACGCACGACCGTTATTTCCTCGACCGCGTGTGTAATGTAATTCTCGAAATTGATCATCAGGCGTTATTTCAGTACAACGGAAATTACAGTTTTTACCTTGAGAAAAGGCAGGAAAGGATTGAGAATTTCAATACAGAAAGCGAGCGGACTATCAACATTTACAAAACTGAACTTGAATGGATGCGCCGTCAACCACAGGCACGCACGCATAAATCGAAATCGCGAATCGAACGCTTTTACGAAATTGAACAGCGCGCCAAACAACGCCGAAACAACGATAAAGTGCAACTCGATGTAAAAGCCAGTTACCTCGGTTCGAAAATTTTTGAGGCTAAATACATCTCGAAAGCCTATGGCGATTATAAAATTCTTGAAAATTTTTATTACAATTTTGCCCGATATGAAAAAATGGGCATCGTAGGGAAAAACGGAACCGGAAAAACCACGTTGCTCAATGTTTTAGCTCTTGCGTTTGACTGGGCATGGTAAAGCCCGATTCAGGCTCATTCGATATAGGAGAGACAGTTGTTTTTGGCTATTACAGCCAGGATGGGTTGGCTTTCGATGAACAAATGAAAGTGATTGATGTGGTGCGCGATATTGCCGAAGAAGTGCAGTTGGGAAACGGACGTAAAATGTCGGTTTCGCAATTTTTGCAACATTTTCTTTTCGCACCCGAAACGCAGCACAATTATGTTTACAAACTAAGCGGTGGCGAAAAGCGTCGTTTACATCTTTGTACGGTGCTCATGCGCAATCCCAATTTTCTGGTGCTCGATGAACCCACCAACGACCTCGATATCGTTACACTGAATATTCTGGAAGATTATCTGCAATCTTTTAAAGGATGCGTGATTGTTGTAAGCCACGACCGTTATTTTATGGATAAAGTGGTGGATCATTTATTGGTATTCAAAGGCGATGCTGAGATTAAAGACTTTCCGGGAAATTATACCGATTACAGGGATTGGACGGAAATTGAGAATGAAGGGGAAATAAACACTGAAAAAAGAAATGAAAAAAACAAGGAGCAAAGAACAAAGAACAAAGACTTAGAAAATTCGTCAGAGGATTTAAATTCAAAACCTGTAAAACGCAAGCTGAGTTATAAAGAGCAAAAGGAACTGGAAGCGCTTGATGCTGAAATTCCTGTATTGGAACAGGAGAAAGCTGATGTTGAAGCGCGTTTGGCTTCAGGTGAACTTACTTCAGAGCAAATTATTGCCGATTCACAGCGTCATACACAACTTCTGGAATTGATTGATGTAAAAACTTTGAGATGGCTGGAGTTGAGCGAAGTTTAATGATAATGAAAAACTGGAAGTTTTCATTGTTGAACTTAATTTGGTTTTTCCTGCAATTTTTTTTTTATTAAATGAAATAGTTTAAACCTTAACGCAGGGTGTTGGCTTTAAAATTGAATCAAAAACTATAACAATCCATTTACTTTTTTTTATTATTTGATTTTACAATTCCGTTGCTGGAGTTACTTCATAGCCATTTTTTCTCAGAAGTTCAATTAATCCTGTTTCACCCGGCAAGTGAAGGCAACCGACAGCAATAAAAAGTGAATTTTTGGGTAGCATTGAACGTAATTGTTCTACCCAGTTGTTATTCCGGTTTTCGAGCAAAATTTTAGTAAATCGGGCATTTGTTTCGGATTCATCCTCTTCAATGCTCATTTTCAGCATATTCCCGATGTCACCCACGAGATAGTAAGTATTCAGTTTTTTTATTAATTCGATACTTTTCTTGGTGTCTTTCAAAGTTTCGAGCAACATTTCGGTTTGGTCGCGCAACGAAACATAATTAAAAAGTATGTTGATTTGTTCGTCAATAGTTTCGAAACCTGCTACTTTTTTCTTCAATTTTTTTGCCTCATCCTGTACAATTTTATCCACTGGTTCAGGTTGTTTCTTAACATTAAAGTGTTTCATGTAGAGCATGCTGGTGTGTAAAGTGCTGATAAAAGCAGGTTTCATTTTGTCGAAAGGTTTTAGATTTAAACCTGTTGCAACTTTCATCGCGCTATCGGCAAACTGATATTGTTCGGGAGACATCAAATTGTGTAGGGTAGTGTCTTTCATTGTGGCAAGTTTCATTAATTTCATTTGCTCGGCAAGCATATTTTTCAATACTATTTCACCAACCACAACATCGGTTTCTGGTATGTAATTCAGAATTTTATCGAAATCACGAATTTCAGATTTATCGATTAAATGATGTGTGCCGAATATATACGAAGGTTTTGAAAGTCCGTTACCTGAAATTTTCCAGAATAATTGCGCATTAAGGGGTAAAAGTATAAGCACTGCAATGCAGATAAGAATAATCTTTTTCATTTTAAAACAAATAATTAATCGAGAATTTTGTATAGTCGTAATCATAATAACCTATATTCCATCTGTGTCCCAATCCAGCCTGCCAATGTTTGCCAAACTGAAAACCGCTGTAAAGTTCACCGCCAATAAATGGCACTGAACCATAATTAAAACTTTCAAAACTGTTTAAGTTAAAAAGTACACCAATAGTTGGACCAGCTTTAATAAACCATTGATTTTTTGTGCCAACAGGAAATTTTACACCCAGTAAAAAAGGGATTTCAATTGCGAGATTGTTTTCGATCCCTGTTGTGTTTTGATATGAATATGCAGTATTCAGATTTGAAAGATTAATCTGCGTACTCCAGAAAAGATGTTTTATATTGGGTTTGGAAAATTCCCACATATAACCTGCATGAACTCCAAAAGAATTGCTTGTTATTCCTGCTGTTATACCTTTTGTAATTTCGGTTGGAACATCAGGAGTGTTCGGCTTAGTGTAAACATTTTCTTCGGTTAAAGGAGCAGTTTCTTTTTCCGGATCATAAAATTCGACCACGTAAGCAGATACTATGCAGCGAATATCGGTAACGAAAAAAATTTGTTTATACTGCGTTTCTACTGTTTCGTTTATCACGGCACGAGACTTTCCGATAAGTCCGGCGTTTTTCAGCATATTTTCGCGGGCACGGGCTACCAAGCCACGTTTACTCCTTCCGCCACCAATACCAAAATAATAGCGTGCATTTGCATCGCCTTCCACATATTTTACAATGCGGTAGTTTTTTTCGCTAAGTACAACCTGCGTTTGGTGCTGATTTTCGTTGCGGGTTAATCCATCGTGTACACGGCATGAGGTAGTTGAAAAAAGAATCAACAGAATAGTAATCAGCAAATTGTTAATTTTCATTTTATTTATATTTATAAATTATAAAAGAAGATGCAAAACTAATCATTTAAACAATAATGATTGCATAAAACACGGATTTATTTTCTGTAAAAGCGTTATTTAAGGCTATATGGCTGATAATTAAATTGATTAGGAATATTATTTTCTTTTCAGAATAATCCACAAAATTACAGGAGCTCCAAATAACGAACTGATTGTATTCACAGGCAGCGTGTAAGCCGGAATTTGCGATATAATATCGCAGATAAGCAGAAGCGATGCACCTGTAAGTAAAGTGGCAGGAATAAGGATTTTATGTTGAGAAGTGCGAAAAATTCCTCTGGCAATATGCGGAACTGCTACGCCAACAAATGCAATAGGTCCGGTAAATGCTGTAATTCCACCTGCGAGCAAGCCTGTAGCTGCAATTATCAGAAATCGGGTTTTTACTACTGAAACTCCCAAACCTTGTGCGTAATTTTCGCCAAGCAGTAAAGCATCAAGGTTTTTCTGAAGATAAAATGCTATTAATATTCCTGCAATAGAAACAGGAATTAAAGCCTGCATATATGTCCATGTTACCGAGCTTAAACTTCCGAAAGTCCACATTACAAACAATTTTACAGCATCGGGATTGCTGAAATTTTGCAGAATGTTTACAATTGAACCTGCAATTGTACCAAACATAATTCCGACAATAAGCAGAGATACCGCAGTTTGAATCCGAAATGAAACAATCAGCACCA
Source organism: uncultured Paludibacter sp. (assembly GCA_964420955.1). GTDB lineage: Bacteria > Bacteroidota > Bacteroidia > Bacteroidales > Paludibacteraceae > Paludibacter. The sequence goes on from CAYQWD010000088.1 coordinate 7,224, forward strand.
AAACAAGTAAAAATGAAGCGCCAAGCACGGCAGCAAGCACCATCGACCAACCGCCTGCAACTAAAACCGCAGGTAAAACTCCGGTAGCCATAGTAATAAACGCCACACCCAAACTTGCGCCAGAGCTAACGCCCAAAATGTAGGGGTCGGCCAATGGATTTCGGAAAAGCGTTTGCATTAACAAGCCTGCAACCGACAGTGAAGCACCTGCAATAATTGCTGTAATTGCTTTTGGTAATCTGAAGTTATAAACAATATCCTGATTTATACTGTTTTCTGCATTTCCGGCAAAAATTCTGATTATTTCAGAAAAAGATATGCTGATGCTCCCGAATACCAAATCAATCAGGAAAAGAGAAATGCATAAAAATGCAAGTAATGCAAATAATATGTAATTTCGCGATTTCAAATTTATCCGGAATTTATTTCAGTTTGTCGATAAAAACAGTTTCGTAACCGGGCATAAGTTCGGGGTGTAACACGGAAATTACATCGTCTAACAGAATGTCAGGACGGACTACAGCGCTTTCCCAGAAATCGTTTGCGCCCGATGGGAGCATTTTTTTGTTGAAATTATAAACTTTCCCGACCTTTACCGGTTTGAAGAAATTATGTTTCGAATCGGCTTTGAGTAATTCTTCCATGCTATTGTAGCTGCAGCTTAGCCAAACATCGGACGTTGAGAAGTTTTTTACTGCTGTTTCGAAATTTAGAGGTAAACTGCCTTTAGTCGTGTCGTTTGCATAAAAATACTTTCCTGCGGCATCGGCATAAAGTTTTGCTATAAAGTTTTTGCCTGCGGGTACATACCACGTGCCTCTGTAATTTGACCCTGACATTATGGCTGGTTTGGTTTTTGCTTTTTGTGCTTTCTGCATTGCCGCATTGTAGTTTTTATTTATCTGTTTAAAAATACTGTCCGCAATTTTTTCCTTATCATAAAATGCAGCCACAAATTTTATCCATTCAGCGCGTGCAAGTAATGAACTTTCCATCCATTCGTTGTTGTAAACCACCGGAACACCGGCATTTTGAACCCGCTGCGCATACGGGTCATTTTGGTTGTAACCGCTCATCATTACTGCATTGGGTTTTAGTTGCAGTGTTTTTTCAAGATTCAGACTGAATGCTTCGCCCAAATCAGTTATTTTTCCTGAAGCAATATTTGCCGCAATTATTTTGTTGTAAAATAATTTTGGCGAACTTACACCTGTAACTGTTTTCAGTTCATTTATCATTTCAATAAATCCGGTTTGCGTTACCGAAGTGATGGCAATAGATTTTATCGGAATTGATATTGTGATTCCATCAGCAGGAGTTTTTATTTCAGAATTTTTT
>CAYQWD010000089.1:0-4267 GCA_964420955.1 uncultured Paludibacter sp.
GAATTACACAGTGTAACACAGAGTACACACAGTGTAACACTGAGTACACACAGAGTAACACTGTGAAACTATAAGAATATAACACAGTGAAACTATAAAAGAAAATTACACAGAGTAACACTGTGAAACTAAAAAAAAGTCACAGAGTAACACTGTGACACTAAAAATTTTTAAATTATGCTTACAAACGAAATAACTCACGAAATACTTGATTCAGCATATAAAGTACATACAGCTCTTGGACCCGGTCTGCTTGAGTCAGCCTATCGTACCTGTTTGGTGTATGAGTTACGAAAAAAAGGTTTGAAGGTAGAAGAAGAAAAACCGCTCCCGTTAGTTTATGAAGAAGTGAAACTGGATTGTGGTTACCGAATTGATATTTTAGTTGAGGATTGTGTTGTAGTTGAACTTAAGACTGTAGAATGCTTTACTGAAGTGCATACAGCACAAGTTCTGACTTATTTGAAACTCTCAGGAAAACATACAGGAATGTTGTTAAATTTTTATACCAAAAGCTTGAAAGATGGAATTAAGAGGTTAGTACTGTAATGATAAATTACACAGTAACACTTTAAGAAATTACACAGAGTAACACAGTGAAGAATAATAACACAGAGTAACACTGAGATAAATTATTACACAGAGTAACACTGTGACACTTTAAAGAAAATTACACAGAGTAACACAGTGAAGAAGAATTACACAGAGTAACACAGTGAAAATTTAAAAAAAATCACAGAGTAACACTGTGATACATAAAGAAATTACACAGTGACACACTGTGACACTATAGAGAAATTTACATGGATTTAAAAGAAAGCGAACAATGGAGCAGAGAATCGATTGGGAAGTGGAAAAGGAGCAGTGGAAAGAATTGTTGATTTGAGGGAATTAATACTACTAATTTTAGTTTTGATTTGAATAAAAGCAAATGTTTTAGTTATTTATAGATGTTTTTACAAAAAGTTATTACACATTATATTTAAACTTTAACAGGAATAAATAATGAAAAAAGGAAGATTACTACACGTAAAAGATTCAGAAATAACTGTAATAAGTCATCAAAATATCGATTATATATGTCTGACAGACATGACAATTACATTTCGTGAAGGTAGTGGACTTATAGGTAAATGGATAACCAATAAAAATACACTTGAATATCTGGGTGTTTGGGAAAAAGTAAATAATCCCGATTTTAATTACCCCGAATTCGGGGTAATTGAACAGGAGTCGGGCACAAACAGGTTTATAATGTCAGTAGGGCAATGGATTGACAGAACAAATGCCATAGGGATGCTTGTAAAATCGGGGCGTTATGGTGGTACTTATGCTCATAAAGACATAGCTTTTCATTTTGCCATGTGGCTAAGTCCTGAATTCCAGATATACATGGTAAATGACTTTCAACGTTTAAAAAACGATGAAAACGACCGTTTGAAATTAGACTGGAACCTACAACGGACGCTAGCTAAAGTAAATTACCATATACATACCGATGCCATAAAAGAAAATCTTATACCCAACGAAATCTCAAATCAGCAAATTAGTTTTGTGTATGCTAACGAAGCAGACCTGCTAAATGTTGCACTTTTTGGGATTACTGCAAAAGAGTGGAGGGATTATAATGCTGACAAAAACGGGAATATTAGAGATTATGCCACATTAGAACAATTGGTAGTTTTAAGCAATATGGAGAGTATCAACGCATTGCTTATCCGACAGGGACTCTCACAATCGGAACGATTGATACAACTTAATAAAGTAGCCATTACACAAATGAAATCACTACTCGAAAATAGCACAATGAAAAGATTGAAATAAAAATAAATTACACAGTGTTAATGCAAAGCAAATTACACAGAGTAACACTGTGAAACTAAAAAAACAAATTACACAGAGTAACACAGTGAAGAAGAATTACACAGTGTTACACTGAGTAAACACTGAGTAACACAGTGAAACTTTTAACCAAGAAAATCACAGAGTAACACTGTGATAATTAAAGAAGTTACACTGTGACACTAAAAAAAAATTACACAGAGTAACACAGTGAAAAATAATAACACAGTGTAACACTGAGTATACACAGTGTAACATAGTGTAACTATAAAAAAAATTACACAGAGTAACACAGTGAAAAAAATTAACACCAATTAACATGTCATTATTTAAGTTCATTTGGCACATTGGAGCACAATTACGCAACCCCTCAGTTTTTAAAATTTACAGGGACTTAAAAGTAAGCGAACAATGGAGCAGAGAAGATCTGGAAGCAATGCAATATAAAAAGCTGAAAGAAATACTTGTTTTTGCAGAGAAACATTCCCCTTTCTATCAACGAAAATTTGCCGAAGCGGGTTTTTTCACTGAAAGAGACTTCACTGGTTTAGCAGATATAAAAAAGATTCCTTTTATTACTAAAGCCGACTTATTAGAATTTAACAGCGAAATACACAGCACTTACAACTTCAAAAAAGTATTTAAAGCAGAAACGTCAGGAACTTCGGGTCAGGTATTGAAATTTGATAAAGATGAATACTGGGATTCATTTAATCGTGCTGCATTTATGCGTGGATATTCTTGGTATGGTGTAAATGCTTGGGATAAAAATGGATATTTCTGGGGGTACAATATCAATCCAAAGAAAAGGCTGAATATAAGATTGCAGGATATGTTGCAAAACCGTTTTCGTCTGTTTAGTTACGATGAAAAGAGTATCAGAAGTTTTGTTTCTAAATTAAAGACAGCTGCTTTTCTTTCAGGATATTCCTCCATGATTTACGAAGTGGCAAAAATTATTAATCGTGAAAATATAAATACAGATAATTTTAAGCTTAAGATGATTAAAGGAACTTCCGAAAAGATTTTCGACAGTTATCATACTGAAGTCCAAAAAGCTTTTGGTTTGAAAATAATCAGTGAATACGGCGCTGCAGAATCAGGTATCATTGCTTTCGAATGTCCAGACGGTAATATGCACATCAATACCGAAGGAGTTTTAGTTGAAGAAGAACAGGGGGAAATCATAGTTACAAACCTGGTTGCGCGTTCGTTTCCGGTTATACGATATAAACTGGGAGATTATATTACATTAAAACCGCAAGATTATAAATGCTCCTGTGGTATGCAACATCCTGTGATAGAAAGTGTGACAGGCAGGGTGGGGAAACTGGTTATTGGAAAGGAAAAAACGTATCCGAGTCTTACTTTTTATTATGTGTTTAAAAATCTTGCTCTCGAACATCAACTGGAATTAAACTATCAGGTTCATCAACATGAAAAAGGAAAACTTTTAGTATTCATAGAACAAAAAATTAATCAAAAACAATTATCTTTGCTTTTTGCAGAGTTTGAAAAATATTTCGGGAAGGATATATTCATTGAAATACAAGATTCATCAGTTTTACACCATAAAAATGGAAAGTTAAAGGATTTCGAATCCAATATTTAGTTTTTAACTTCATGAAAAACAACCCTTTAGTATCGATTGTTACACCTGTTTACAATTCTGCTCCATTTCTTGTGGAAACGATAAAATCGGTAGTTTCACAAACTTACATCAATTGGGAACATCTGTTGGTTGACGATGGTTCCACGGATAATTCTGTAGAAATAATCCGGGAGCTGACAGCAAACGAACCACGCATCAAGTTGCTCCATTTGCCCTGCAATCAGGGTTCGGGTCCGGCACGCAATCTTGCTATCAAAGAAGCACAGGGTAAATTTATCGCTTTCCTGGACAGCGATGATATCTGGCATCCCGAAAAATTGGAAAAACATGTATCATTTATGCTGATACATGATGCTGCCTTTTCGCACACTTCGTATGGTTTTATGGACGAAGATGGAAAAATAATCCGTCAGACATTTCATGTAAGCACAGAGCCTGTAACTTTTCGTATGGCATTACAGCGTACTGAAATAAGTTGCCTCACAGCTATGTACGATGCTGAAAAAGTAGGGAAAATGTATATGCCTGATATCCGCCGCAAGCAAGATTATGCCCTTTGGCTCAATATACTGCGCAAAGGTTTTAAATCCATGCCTTTAGATGTTGAACTTGCATGGTATCGGCAGCGCAAAGGTTCAGCTACCAGCAACAAATTTAAACTGATTCATAAACATTATATTTTTCTACGCGGTGTAATGGGTTTAAAGAGAGTTTATGCATTCAAATATACTGCTCTCTGGATTGTGAATGGATTGAGGAAATATTATTTGTAGCATAAAGTGAGAAGTTTATTTGAGTCGCAGTATTGCATGT
>CAYQWD010000089.1:4322-8498 GCA_964420955.1 uncultured Paludibacter sp.
GTAACTTCACTTCTTGCGAAAGTGAGTTTCTTCAATAACCTTTTATGAAGTAATTCAATCATCCTGACAGTGTTCTGAGAAACTGTAAGGGTCGATGGGACATTAGGGGACAGAGTCTGATTACGTCCCGAAGCGTTGGGATCGGGTCTGAAATTCCGTATCAGCATCTGAATTCCACCTACAGGAAAGTGCTAAATTTTTCTTAATATCATCAATACTCCCATTTCTTGCCCCTGAGTTGAGGGCAACATTAATCAATGATATAATTTCAAAATAAATACATGTTCTTGGTACATGAAAAAAATTTAGAACGCAGATTCCAATAGCTATCGTAAGACTGATGTAGAATTTACCCGACAGACCGCAAAATAGCGGTCGTTCGGTATCCGAGTCCAAACGGATTAAATCTTGCAAGCAAGATTAGAATATAATAAGTAACTGAAATCATCTCGCCAAAGGCGAGTTTAAATCCGTTTAATCAGCGTTCTATTTTCTTCAAAATCATGTATATATATACATATAAATTTTTGTAATGTGTTTAGAAACATGTTAATAATTTTTACAACTGAGATTTAAAAACTTAAAACACTGTAGCCGGATATTTGCAAACTAATTTTAAGCAGTTTTTGTTTTTGCGTTTGGTATGATTAATTTTGTAGAGAATAGAAAATACAGGACAAATTAAAAATTATGACAAATTTATACCCCGAAGAAAAATTAATCTTGCTATCAGGAAAAGTTTTTCCCACTTCAGCAGATTTAATTCTGGCAACTCAACTTGTAAATGAAGTGAAGAGTTGGGAAAAATTAACAGTGCAAGCTGTCAACAGAGCTATGGCGCCAATGTTATATAAACTTTTTTTGCATCAGGAATTAAAACATAAAGTGCCCGATTTTGCATTCAAAAAGTTAGAAGCAGCTTATTTCACAACTTTATACAGGAGTATGTTGCTGTTAAATGCTTGGACAGAAATCGCTTCTGCATTGAGTGGTTCGGGGATAAGAGCAGTTGCATTGAAGGGTATTTATCTATCTGAACATTTATACAGCGATGTTGGGCTACGACAGTTGAGCGATATCGACTTGCTTGTTTCGCCAGTTGATGGTGAAAAAGCGCTGGAAGTTTTGGCTGCCCTTGGTTACAAAAGCTCTCAAAATCCATTTTCAGCAAAACTCGGATTTGACGAGCATTTTGTGCATTATCCGCCGTTGTTGCGCGATGGTTTGTCGGTAGAAGTGCATATTCGTCTGCATAGACCACACACATCATATCGTCTCGATACCGATGCCTTTTTCGAGCGTTCGGTGCCTGTAAAAATAAACGGGGCTTATGCATACACACTCTCTTTTTACGATCAACTGCTTTTTCTTTGTGTGCATTCCGAAAAACATTTCACAGGCAGTAAAATTCAGTTTACTTGCTTCACAGATATTGCAAATATTCTCATACGTTTTGCTGACAGTATTGATTGGGATAAAGTTATTGCTCATTGCCATGAAAACCATTGCGAAGCAGTGGTATTTAAACATTTAATCCTGACATCACGCTTTTTTGGAATACCAATACCCGAAATTTACACCAAAAAATTCCGTAACACAGTTACAACTGCCGACGAAGAAGTTTTTATCCGGTTTTTAAGGGGATATTTGTATGCAGGTAATCATTTCAGCAACTTTAGCGCGAATGTGGCATCCATCAAAGGAACGAGTGAGAAAATGCGTTTTATAGCAAGCAATCTATTCCCCCCGAAGTCCTACATGATGCATCGCTACCATATACGTAACGAAAAATTTTTCTGGGTGTACTATATTTATCGATTTTATATCGCTTTCAGCGGTTTATTCGGAAAAATGAAAACAAAAGCGAAATGGGTGAAGGAAAAATAAAAAAAGATTGTTTTATTGAGCTGAGAGTGTGTGTCGATTCCCGAAAATTCATAATGCAATGGTTATAATATAATAAAAGTACAGGTGGCTTTTTTCCTACGTTATGCTAATTGAAATTCCAGCGTGTTAAAAATCAACCTGACAGGGTGCTTGCACCTGTCAGGGTTGAATAACCTTAGAACAGTAAAGAACTAACTTTCAAGTTTGCAACTTTAAAAAAAGTTAGAGTAAAAGCACAACCTGACAGGGCGCTTGCACCTGTCAGGGTTGAAAAAGCCAAAATGTTTTACCAACCTATTCCATAATCCTCGCCATGATTACTTGATCCACCCCAAAAGGAACCATTTTTCCAGTCGAACATGATTGCATTCACAGGACCGCTGGTTCGTTCACGAAATTGCAATTTATAGCCTTTATGGCGCAGCTCATTTCTAATCCATTCCGGTATTTGATTATTCAGCAGCAATGATCCGGGTTGTTTTAGATGATCGCCAAAACTTGAATGCATCTGATGTGAAACAAATCCAGCTGACTCGGCTGCCTCCTGTACTGTCATACCAAACTCCACAATATTTAGAAAAAACTGCAGCAATAACTGATCCTGTTCATCTCCACCTTGTTTGGCAAATGCAAGCAAAGGCTTACCTTCGCGCATTGCCAATGCGGGAGTAAGTGTAACTCTCGGACGTTTCCCGGGTTCAACCACATTAAATGGGTTTTCCGCAGAATCAAGTACAAAGCTCTGCATACGCTGGCTCATACCAATGCCGGTATTTCCGGCAATACATGCCGGAATCCATCCGCCGCTCGGCGTCATCGAAACTACCCATCCTGAAGTGTCGGCAGCAATTACAGATGTTGTACCGGAAATAAAATCGCTGTAATACTTTTCATCGAACTGCTCCTTTGCGATACTTGTGCTTTTACTGTTTAGATATTTGAGCCATGGATTGATTTTTCCCTCGAAAGGATAAGGGTCGCCTGGTGCTGTTACATCGTTGTTCATATCCTGATTTATCAGTTTACTTCTCTCTTTTGCATACGCTTTTGAGAGCAATCCTTGTATCGGTTCAGTAGGTGGAAAATCCGGATCGCCATAATAGAAATCACGGTCGGCATAGCTCAGATTCATTGCCTGATAAAGTGTGTGAATATATCTGGCAGAGTTGTAGCCCATCGATTTGATGTCAAACTGTTCGAGAATATTAAGCGTTTGCAGCATAACCGGTCCTTGCGTCCATTCTTTTAATTTATATACATCGATTCCCCTGTAACTGGTTGCGAGTGGTTCTTCGATTTTTACCTTCCAGTTAGCAAGATCGGCAGTAGTTATAAGTCCGCCCTGCTCGCGGCATCCTCGCGAAAATTCGACAGCAATATCGCCTTTGTAAAAACGGGTATAAGCAGCGTAAATAGCATCTTTTCGGCTTTTTCCGGCTTTTAATGCTTTTTGTTCAGTTTCCACCAATTTTTTAAGTGTTTGCAGCAAATCGTGTTGCACGAAAATTTCTCCCGGCCATGGCGCCTCGCGTTTTTCACCTTTATGCGTCAAAAAAACTTTAGCAGAATATTTCCATTGTCTGATTTGTTCTTTTTCCTTTTCGATGGAATTGGCAGCCTGCGCTTCAATGGGATATCCTTCAGCCATTTCCATTGCAGGTGCCAGCACTTCTTTAAGACTTTTGGTGCCATATTCGGCAAGTATAACCATCAACCCACCCGGTGTTCCGGGTGTTACTGATGCCAAAGGTCCATATTGAGGAGGATATTTCAATCCTTTCTCTTTGAAAAAATCTACTGTAGCGCCTGTTGGAGCTACCCCAAGTGCATTGATAGCAATTACTTTTCGGAGTTTGGGATGATATATCAAAGCTTGTGTTTCGCCGCCCCATCCCAAAACATCCCACATGGTACAGGTTGCAGCAAGCATGGCACATGAGGCATCGATAGCATTACCACCCTGAATGAAAATTCTTGCTCCGGCTGTTGCTGCGAGGGGTTTGCCTGTTATTGCAATCCAGTGTCGGGCATGCAGTGGTGGTTTTTGTGTTGTTGCAGGTAAGTTGTTGAATGACTGAGCATGCATTAATCCTGTCAGGCTTAGTAAAAGAAGAATTACGCTGAATGTTTTCATGGCTGATATTTTTATGGATATTCAAAAGTAAATCACAATGATCGAATTTCCAAAATTCATAATGAAATTTTCAGGAAAATAAGGGGGAAGGACAGAGTTGCGCGGGATGACAGAATTCCGATTCTGTCAAAAAGAAATAGAACGAAGAAAAAGAC
>CAYQWD010000090.1:0-3844 GCA_964420955.1 uncultured Paludibacter sp.
CCCCGATTATCACAGGCTCGATTTGGGAATCAACTTCAATAAAAAGAAAAAGTACGGCATTCGCACATGGAACATCAGCTTATACAATGCGTATAACCAAATGAACCCGTTTCTTATGTACACGGCTTACAAGTCTGAATATAATAATACAACCAATGAACATACTTACCGGAAATTGTTTGCAAAACTCACAATTTTTCCAATAATTCCCTCAATCAGTTATTCATATAAATTTTAACAGCCATGAAATCAAAAAATTTTATCATATTATCAATTACTGCTTTCATCTTTCTTTTTCAATCGTGTGAAACATACATCGATTTTAATGGAGAAGAAACAACTCCTATGTTGGTCGTAAATAGTTTTTGCACACCCGATTCGATTATCACAGTGAACGTATCGAAAAGTAAATTTTTTCTGGAAGAAAACTTCAAATTCGATTTTGTTAACAATGCTGAAGTTCATCTGTGGGTAAATGGTCAATTAAAGGAAAAATTGATATCTGCCGGAAACGGAAATTATAAAGCCCTGTACAAACCCAAAATCGGCGACATTATTAAAATTACTGCAAAAAATCCTGTTTTCAGCGAAGTTGAAGGTTTGGTAGAAGTTCCGTCAGCGGTAGCAATTCAAAAGGTTGATACAACCACAAACAAACTCGAATCCACACCCCTGCTCAATTATGTTTACCTTCCTAATAACACTTACAAAAAGGACACTATTGGATTCATACATAATATCAAGCTTAATTTTGGGATAAAATTTTCCGATCCACCCGCTCAAAATTATTACAGGCTTGTAGTGAAGCAACGCCAATATTTTGAAGATGGAACCATTATCGAAAATCCGTTTTATTTCAATTCAGACGATGTAGTATTCGGCTCGGTGAGTGTAGGCAATATTTTCAACGAAAAAAGTTACAGCTATTATTTCGAGTTTTCCGATGAACTTTTTGATGGAAAAAATTACAATCTTAAATTTTACTGCAACTTTTATCAATATGAATATTTTGATAATGAATTCTCCGGTAAAATTGTTAAACCGGGCGGAGAAACTTCTGAAAAATCTGAATTACTGATTGATTTACAAAGCATATCAAAATCCTATTATTTTTATATTAAAACGTTGGTAGCCAACTCATCGGTAACTGAGTTATTTTCGGAACCGGTTCAAATTTACAGCAATGTAAAAGGCGGAATAGGAGTTATCGGTAGCTATACGCCTTCCGTATATAAATTTGAAATTCCGTTTTTCGAAGGATTGAATTCTCGATAACTTTCAATATGTAATCTGGCAATACAAATCGAAGCAATATTGATAATTTTCACAGAAAAACAAGATAATAATTATATAATTATCCGCTTTGGAATAACAGTATGATAGTGCCGCAAAGCACTGATTTACTGTTATTTCTATTTATTATAAATTTTTTATACATATATATTTTGTTTTTCATTACAATCTGAAATTAAAAGTGTATTTTTACATCGTTTTCAGGGGATAAATCTAATGAGTAAAAAAACGAATCTTATTGACGAAAAAATATTTAATAAATATCGATTTATAATTTGAACAAAAAAATAGAAAAACATGAAAATCGGGATACCAAAAGAAATTAAAAACAACGAAAATCGTATAGCTCTGACACCATCAGGAGCACAAACACTCGTAAAAAACGGACACACAGTCTATATTGAGTCCAATGGAGGTCTCAACAGTGGATTTACCAATGACCAATACATCAGCGCCGGTGCGCAAATTTGTGAAACTGCCAAGGAAATATTCGATGCTGCCGAAATGATTATGAAAGTTAAAGAACCAATAGCCCAGGAATATGACCTGATACGTCCTGATCAGCTGGTTTTCACTTACTTTCATTTTGCTTCGGATGAAACGCTAACGCGTGCCATGATGAAAACAAATGCCATTTGCCTTGCTTACGAAACCGTGGAATTGAACAACACTTTGCCGCTTCTCATTCCAATGTCTGAAGTTGCTGGCCGCATGTCGGTACAAGAAGGAGCAAAATATCTCGAAAAACCCAAAGGTGGAAAAGGAATACTTCTGGGAGGTGTTCCGGGAGTAAAACCCGCAAATGTTCTCGTACTTGGAGGCGGAATAGTGGGAACTCAGGCAGCATTGATGGCAGCCGGATTGGGAGCACATGTTACCATTATGGATATTTCACTGCCCCGCCTGCGTTATCTAAGCGAAATTATGCCTGCAAATGTGGATACCATGATGTCATCGCAATACAACATTGCCGATATGCTCCCACTTACCGATTTGGTTATTGGAGCAATTCTGATTCCCGGAGCTAAAGCGCCACATTTAGTTACACGTGAAATGCTGAAAACAATGCAACCGGGTTCAGTTTTAGTTGATGTGGCAATCGATCAGGGTGGTTGTTTCGAAACTTCTAAACCTACAACACACGCTGCACCTGTTTATCAGGTGGATGGCATTCAACATTACTGCGTTGCAAATATACCTGGAGCCGTGCCCTTTACTTCGACACTTGCACTGACAAATGCCACACTGCCTTATGCAGTAAAATTGGCAAATCTCGGTTGGGAAAAAGCCTGCGAACAATATGATGACCTCAGAAAAGGTTTGAATATTGTGAAAGGAAAAATAGTTTGCGAAGCAGTTGCCGAAACTTTTGGTTTGTAACTGAATTTCTTGTTTAAATGAATCTCTTTAGATTTTTTTTTCTAAAGAGATTTATTATTTTCGGAAAATCCATTCCTCTTTCAGGTATTTATTTACAGCAATTTTTTTAATTTCAAATTCATCAGCAGCATTAAAATATCCCAACTGAACAGTAAAATAATCAGCCATTGATTTTTTAAAATCCTCGAAAAAAGATTCTTTATTCATAACCAAGTTATCTGTTTGAGCGAGAAACATTTTTATATTTTTCACCGGACTTGGAACAGAAGCGATTCCTTTCAGACTTTCATCTTTTTCAGTTACTGTTAAAGCATTTGCAAGAAAATCCAAATTGCTGTCGTACAGCAAAGTTCCATGAAACAGAATTCTGTTTTTTGCAATATGCGAAGCTGTACCTGAAATTTTATAACCCGTTGACAACCATAAATCCTTTCGCTTGCCAATTTGTGATTTGATATTAAATTTCGACAGCACTTCCATTACAGGTTTCAAAAAATCAGTATCCATTGCGGGTCTTTCAGGATTTTTATCGGTAATAAAACAATAATTTAAATTTCCTATATCGTGAAAAACGGCGCCACCGCCTGAGATTCTCCGCGCAATTTGTATTTTGTTTTTTCGGCAAAAATCTAAATCTACTTCATTTCGGAGCGCCTGATTTGCGCCAACAATTACCGAATGTTCATTTACATAAAACAATAAAAAATCGCCTTTTTGCTTCTTGAATAAATACTCTTCAGCAGCAAGATTAATAAAAGGAGAATGGCTCCGAGATACCAAAACTTTCATTTAAAACTAAATTCTATATAATGATTTAATTTGTAGAATAATGAACGAAAGTACAAAATAAATTTTTCAGGAAAAAAAATTGTTTGACATTATTTTAATTAAACACATTCTTTACATTGAAATTTCTGTAAAAACACTCAAAACAAAAAATCATGCTACATTGCATTTGCTGATAAAACATCATTATCAGTTTTACACCCAGTTCCGTGCCGAAGCGTCGGGCTCGTGACAGGAAACTGTTATTTGTATTTCAAATCACAAATGACCGATAAAAAATAGTTTGAATTATTTTTTTTAGCTTGTTAGACTCCTCACTATGTTCGGAATGACAAAACAATCAATAAGTTAGGTTTTTGGCATGAGGCAGGTTGGCGGCTTCGCC
>CAYQWD010000090.1:3916-8490 GCA_964420955.1 uncultured Paludibacter sp.
TAGTCGGTTAGTAGTGATTTCAAATTTTAAAATCAACCTGTTATTATTTAGCCAAAGTGAATTATGTGGTGTTATCATTAAACTTTACAAGCATTTTTTTCAATGCGTACGATAATAAAAAAAATTGAATCTTGGCTCCATAAAACTAATTGAGTTAATAAAAATAATTACTTTTGGCAATAAAAAAACAATGCTACGTACATTTTGATTTATGACCGGTAAACTTAATTTGCAAAACAGTTTTTAATGAATAAACACATCATACATCTTCAGCCCTTAGAAAAAACTTTAACAGTTCAACATCAAACTCCGCTGATTGATGTTCTTCATGAGTTTGGCGTAGAATTCCCTTGCGGTGGAAAAGGAACTTGCGGAAAATGCAAAGTAAAACTGCTTGACGGTGAAATTGACATTTCAGATATTCATCAACAAAAATTAAATTTGCTCGGACTTGACACCAACTGGAGACTTGCCTGCTTGAGCACCTGCACTGATAATATAACTCTCGAAATTGATCAGTATAATCACATGATTCTTGCTGATGAGAGTGATTTTGATTTCACTCCTCAGGAAGGTTTTGGGGTAGCGATAGATTTGGGAACTACTACCTTGGTGGCTCAACTCATTGATCTGACAACGGCACAAGTTCTGGCAGTAGAAACCGCGCTTAATCCTCAGGTTAAATTCGGATCGGATATAATTTCGCGCATACAGGCATATATGGAAGGAAATGCGCAAGAAATGAAAAGAATTATCAGGTTTGACGCAGGCGCATTGATTGAAGTGATGCTAAAGAAACACAATGTGCCGCTTCGAAAAATTGCAATTGTTGGGAATACGGTTATGCATCATATTTTTTGTGGTTATGACCTTAATTCACTTGCCCAATATCCGTTTTATACTCCGTTTTTAGAGTCCGACATTTTCACAGCATCTGAACTAAATTGGAATTTTCATGTTGAAGGCAACATTAAGTTTTATCCATCAATAGGAAGTTTTGTTGGCAGTGATATTCTGGCAGGTATAGCCGCAACAGGAATGTACAAAAACGATAACATAATCGCTCTGATTGATTTGGGAACAAACGGAGAAATTGTTGTTGGAAATAAAAAACAACTGATTTGTGCATCTACTGCCGCAGGACCTGCATTTGAAGGTGCAAATATATCCATCGGGATGCGCGCGGTTACCGGAGCGATTTCTTCATTTCAATATATCGATAATAAAATTGTAGCGAAAACAATAGGGAAAGTACAACCAAAAGGAATTTGCGGAAGCGCTCTGGTTGATGCAATTGCAATTTTGGCTGACACAGGACGGATTGGCATGTTTGGCGAGATACTTTCAGAAGAAGCGGGAATTGAACTTGTAGAGGGAATAACATTAACTCAAAAAGATATTAACGAGTTTCAACTTGCCAAAGCAGCAATTGCCACAGGAATCGAAATACTTTGTCAGAAAATGTCTTTAAAAATCAGCGATATCGACAAAATATATATAGCCGGAGGTTTCGGAAATTACATTAACACTGCAAATGTTGTAAAAACAGGAATGATTGAGCTTCCAGAATTCAAAATTCATAAAATGGGAAATTCTGCCCTGATTGGTGCAAAAATGTTTCTTTTTCAAAGCAGCGAAATCGTTGAGAATATAATTTCAAAAACCACACAAATAAATCTCGAAAGTCATCCAGATTTTCAGAATATTTTTGTAGATAAAATGATGTTCTGAAATTACAAACCTCCGAATAGAATGTTTATAAAATTCTGAAAACGATGAACTGGAAAACATTTTCACTTAAATTATCGGATCTAAAATTGGATATTAACGAAATCTATCTGAATTTAGGTTACCGTGGCGCTCAGCCCGATGATCATGTAAAGGGTATGATTTCTCAAATGCTGGAAGAAGTTTCGGTATTTTGTGAGCCTCAAACAGGATTTATAATTCTCGAAGGTTTATTACAAGGCAACAAATTTCTAACATTACACCACGAGTTGTTAAACATAGGACCGTTTATTCCGAAATATCTGCAAAATTGCAGTCATTTTGCAGTATTTATAGCTACAGCAGGCTTGGCATTCGACAATTATTGCAACAGGTTTAAAACGGAAGGCGATATTCTTTCAGCTTATTTTGCATATTCCATTGGCACTGAAATAGCCGAAGCTGCCGTACGCTATGTTTCAGAATTAATTGCAAAGCAAGCCTACGAAATGAAAATGGGCTGTACACACTCCTACAGTCCCGGTCATTGCAGTTGGGATATAAGTGAACAGGAAAATTTATTCAAAATATTTCCGGAAAATCCATGTGGTGTTACACTCAATCAATCGAGCCTTATGCATCCGGAAAAATCCGTTAGCGGCATAATTGGATTGGGTACAAACATAGCAAAAATGACCCGTTCATGTGAAACTTGCGATATGATAAACTGCTTTAAACGAAAGTGATAATTACTTTTAACGAAATACTAATTGAATACTCCTTAACATTGATGAGTTTGGAATTCTGACTGTACGCTTACTGCAAATTTCCCAATCGTACAATTATCAAGCAAACTTTCGCTTTCTAAGTACTTGCTCTAAATTGTTTATATCATTTTTCAAAAAGTTATAACACCGGAGGTGTGTTCAGTATATAACCCCCGATTTCAGTCGGGGGAGAAAGAAGATATATGGAAAAGAAACTCTGCAGGAGTTTCCTTGTGTAAGTATATTTATAAAAGGAGGAAACACAACGGAATTCAGTCTTATTGCCTTCATTCATCCCCCAAATATCCCGATAGCTCTCAGGAGAGGATTAGAAAAAGATAACTCCTATGAAGTAATACTATAAACAAATTTTGAACATCTACCTGACAAATCAAAAACTGTTGTATTTGTTTATCATTCAAAAAAAACATTACTTTAGATATGAATTTTTTTTTGACTTTATTTTGAACCTTTTTTAATCTGAAATACACTGAAATCAAATTCTAAAGTGTTAATTTTGTTTGAATAATTTCCAAACCAAAATTTAAAACATTCTATTATAAATATGTCATTACAAAATCTTAAATCAATTTCACTTGTTTCGGTTACTTTGGGCATACTTTTTACAACTCAACTTCAGATGCAGGCGAATAACTTAATACAAAATGTTTACAACCGTGATGTTTTTACACTTAACGGGAAATGGAATTACATTATTGATCCTTACGAAACAGGTTTTTACGATTATCGATACAAAACTTTCGACGAAATGAAAAATCCAGGTAACGGCGCTTTTTTTCTGGATAAAACACCAAAGGATGCTTCCGAACTTATTGAGTATTCGTTTGACAAATCGCCAACTCTGATTGTGCCAGGCGATTGGAACTCGCAAGACGACAAATTACTGTATTACGAGGGTACGATTTGGTATCGACGTAAATTTGATTACTCGCTGAAAGCTTCTGACAATCGCGTATTCGTTCATTTTGGAGCTGCCAACTACGAAGCGCATGTATATCTGAATGGAAAAAAATTGGGAAGTCATGTCGGTGGCTTTACACCATTTAACTTTGAAATTACTAAACTACTTAAACCGCAAAACAATTCACTTGTAGTGAAAGTTGACAACAAACGAAAACGTGAGGGTGTACCCACACTCAACACCGATTGGTGGAATTATGGTGGATTGACGCGTGATGTTACAATTATCGAAGTGCCTTCAACTTTTATTGAAGACTATAAAGTACAATTAAAAAAAGGTACAAAAGATGAAATTGCCGGATATGTACAACTAAATGGAAATTCAAAATCTGAAAATGTAAAAGTTGAAATTCCTGAATTGAAAATTATTACCGAAGCAAAAACCGATGCAGCAGGAAAAGCTGAATTTTCAGTCAAAAATAAAAAAATCAGTTTTTGGAGTCCTGAAAATCCGAAATTATATGAAGTAATTATTAGCTGTAATGACAAAAAAGTTACCGATAAAATTGGATTTCGCACTATTGAAACCCGTGGTACGGATATTCTTCTGAATGGCAAATCGGTTTTTCTGCGAGGCATTTGTATTCACGAAGAGAATGCACTTCGGAGCGGCAGAGCATTTTCTGAATCTGATGCAGCGATGCTGCTAAATTCAGCCAAAGAACTTGGCTGTAATTATGTTCGTCTTGCTCATTACCCGCATTCTGAAAATATGATACGCAAAGCCGACGAAATGGGTATTTTGGTATGGGAAGAAATTCCGGTTTACTGGACTATACAATGGGAAAATGCGGAAACTTTGCAAAATGCAAAAAATCAGTTATCCGAAGTTATGAACCGTGATAAAAACCGCTCTTCAGTAATAATCTGGTCGATGGCAAACGAGACGCCTGTAAGCGAAGCCCGAAATGTTTTTCTTAAGGAACTTGCCATGCATGCCAGAAACCTTGACAATACAAGACTTATATCAGCTGCACTCGAAGTACACGGAGGCAAAAAGCCAAACGAAAAAGTTGTTGAAGATTTTTTTGCAGATTATGTTGATATTGTAAATTTCAATCAATATGTAGGCTGGTACGATGGAATGCCCGAAAAATGCGACAGGGTGGAATGGACTAT
>CAYQWD010000091.1:0-8468 GCA_964420955.1 uncultured Paludibacter sp.
ACTTCTCGAGAAAATGAAAATTTCTATTACCTAAAAATTTAGGGTTTGGGATTAATTTATTTGTTTATTTTTATTGTTTGTATGTTTATATCATTCAACAAATTATTACATAATTATTGATTTTTATTTCATTTTATAAGTGCGTTCTATTGTTTTTAAGTTTCAATCATTTATTTTTGCACCCTGCAATTTCAATATAATTGAAAAAAACATTAAATAGTAATAATTTAAAAGTAAATTTATGAGGAAACTAACTTTCTTTTTAGTCTGTCTTTTTTTGATAGGCGTAAGTTTGGTTAATGCTCAGCCCCGATCAATTACAGGTAAGGTAATATCGGCTGACGACGGTGAGCCAATCATCGGAGCTTCGGTAATTGTTAAGGGAGTGCAAACCGGTACGGTTACAAATGTAAATGGGCACTTTACCCTATCATTACCCGCCAATGCAAATACTTTGTTGATTTCGTACGTTGGTATGAAAACACGTGAAGTGGAAGCAAAAAATAATATTACCGTGATACTTGAGACAAATACTCAGGTAATTGACGAATTAGTTGTAACTGCACTTGGAATTACCAGAGATAAAAAAGCGCTCGGTTATTCGGTACAGGATATTAAAGGAGACGAGATTAACAAAGCTAAGGAGCCAAATCTGGTAAATTCACTGCAAGGCAGGATTTCAGGTGCGCAAATTACCAATAGTTCAGGAGCAATTGGGGCATCTTCGCGCATTGTTTTGCGTGGAGTAAACTCACTCGATGGCAACAACCAACCTTTATTTGTAGTTGATGGAATTCCTATGGCTAACTCTAACTTTGGAGTTACCGATAACGAAGGAGTTAACCGTGGAAGTGGTGTTCAGGATATTAACCCTGACAACATTGAGTCGATTTCAGTTCTTAAAGGTCCAAATGCGGCTGCACTTTACGGTTCAAGAGCTTCAAATGGTGTTATTGTAGTTACTACAAAATCAGGTAAAGGTCAAAAAGGTATAGGGGTTGAAATGAGTAATTCTACAACCTTCGAAAATCCACTGCGATTGCCAAGCTATCAAAACCAATACGGGCAAGGCTCAGGTGGAAAATTTGAGTATGTGGATGGAGCAGGGCATGGTGTAAATGACGGAGTTGACGAAAGCTGGGGTCCCAGATTAGATGTTGGATTGATGATTCCGCAGTTTAACTCTCCTGTTGTAAACGGAGTGCGCCAACCAACTCCATGGATTTCGCACCCGAACAACGTGAAAGATTTTTTCAATACAGGCATAACCTCAACAACATCTGTTGCATTACAAGGCTCAAAAGAAAAAACTAATTTCAGAGTATCGTTAACCAACCTGAATCAAAAAGGTATGGTTGAAAATACGCAATTAAATAAAAACACATTTACATTTAATGGCAATTCACAATTGACGGACAAGTTGAGTTTTACTTCATCGGGTTCTTACGTAAGCACTGACAGCCCGAATATGCCCGGCTACGGATACGATCCCGACAACGTTATGCAGCAATTCAATTGGTTCGGTCGTCAGGTTGACTTGAGCCAGTTGAAAAACTACAGGAATGAAGATGGCTCATGGTACAATTGGAATACCAACTACCACAATAACCCTTATGCAACTTTGTACGAAAACTTAAACATAACCAAGCGTGATCGTTTTTTCGGAAATGTAATGGCAAAATACCAGTTTACCGATTGGCTAAGCGCATTTGTGCGTTCCGGTGTCGATGTTTATCATAACTTTAACTCTTCGCGTCGTGCAAAAAATATGCAGGAATTTCCCAACGGATTTTATATGGAAGAAGTGGATTTATACAAGGAAATGAACACAGACTTTTTGGTGAGTGCCAATAAAAAGTTTGAAGATGTGGAAATTGGACTTAACATAGGTGGAAACTTGATGAAGTACACTCGTACATGGAATTTTGTATCTGCACCGGAGCTTGCTGTCGAAGGTGTTTATAATGTAAAAAATTCATTAGTGCCACAGGTTGCCGATAATTACAGCTGGAGAAAACAGGTTAATAGCTTGTATTTCTCTGGTCAGGTAGGATATCAATCAAAATTATTCCTCGATTTTTCTGGAAGAAACGATTGGTCGAGCGCTTTGCCTTCAAGTAACAATTCATTTTTTTATCCTTCGGTTCAGTTAAGTGGAATTGTTACCGAATTTTTTGATATAAACCCTCGGATTTTGTCATTTGGTAAAATCAGATTAAGTTATGCGATGGTTGGCGCTGATACCGATCCTTATAAATTGTTGCCTACAGTTTCGTTTGGCGATGGATGGAATGCAGGCACATAATTGTTAAATCAAGTAGTTCCAAATGAATTACCCAATGCTAATTTAAAACCACAGTTTGTAACTTCGTATGAAATCGGGGGTGATTTCAGATTTTTGGATAACAGGTTAACCCTTGATTTAACTTTATACAAATCAAGTGCAACAAATCAAATAATTTCTGTTCCCGTTTCTGCATCATCGGGTTATACGACAAAAGTAACCAATGCAGGACAAATTGATAACAGAGGTGTGGAAATTTTATTAGGCGCATCAATTTTAAAATCGAAATCCGGTTTGAATTGGGATGTTACCGTAAACTGGGCGAAAAACACCAACAAAGTTGTAAAGTTGGCTGAGGGAATTGATCAATATGAATTAGGTAGTTATTGGAGCATGAAAGTTATGGCAATACCAGGCGAAAAATACGGGTCATTATTCGGATATGATTTTGAACGCGCTCCGGATGGACAAATTATTTTCAGAGATGGTTTGCCTGTACAGGGAGATCTGAAAGTATTAGGAAATTATACCCCTGACTGGATTGGCGGTATAAACAACGAATTTTCATACAAAGGTGTAAATTTTGGATTCTTATTTGATGCCCGTGTTGGCGGAGATATGTACTCGATGACTACAACTTGGGGACGTTATGCCGGAGTTCTTAAGGAAACTCTTATCGGACGCGAAGGTGGTATTGTAGGCGATGGCGTTAAGGAAGTGTTAAATGCAGATGGCGATGTTGTGGATTATGTAAAAAATGACGTTGTAGCAAATGCTGAAAACTTTAATAAAGCTGCTTATGTTAGCGATATTGCTTACTCAAGTGTTTTTGATGCAAGTTATGTTAAACTTCGCGAAGTAAAATTAGGCTATACATTTAACAAAACTGGGAAAACACTATTGAGAGATTTGAATATTTCGTTAGTTGGAAGAAACTTGGCTATACTTTACACAAAAGTTCCACACATTGATCCTGAAAGTGCATTTAGCAATTCAAACGTACAGGGACTTGAATTTGGTCAGTTGCCATCTGCCCGCAGTATAGGTCTCAGTATTAGTTTTAAACTTTAAAAAATTAGCAATATGAACAAATTTAAAAAATATTTAATTTTATTTGCATTGATTTCGGGTTTTGCGGCTTGTACCGATCAATTTGAAGAAATTAACTCCAATGTAAATAGACCAACGATTGAACAGGCAGCTCCAAATATGTTGCTTACCAACGCTATTGAATCGTTGACAGACCGAGTTCATGAAATTTTTCTTGGACATGAAATGGGATCGTGCTGGGTACAACACATGGCCAAAGTTCAATATACCGATGAAGATCGATATATTCCACGCGTTTCTGTTGTGAACAACACATGGACAAGTTTGTATGCATCATCAGGACAGGATGTTGCTACCATTATTGACATTGCTGAAGCTAAAGGATTGAAAAATTACAAAGGAATAGCTTATATACTTAAAGTATATATTACTTCAGTGCTTACTGACTTGTATGGCGATATACCTTATTCTGAAGCATGGAAAGGATCGTCTGCTGCTGCAATTGTATCACCGGCTTATGATACACAAGAATCAATTTATAACGATTTGGTTTTAAAGCTGAAAGAAGCTAACGATTTATTAAGCGCTGACAACGAAGAAGTAAAGGGTGATATCTTATACAATGGAAATATTGAAAAATGGAAAAAATTTGCCAATTCATTGCGACTTCGATTATTGCTGCGTATGTCTTCGAAAAAAGCAGTAGGAGCAGAAATGAAAGCAATTGTAACTGATGAAACAAAATATCCAATTTTTACTTCAAATGCTGATAATGCTGCGTTGGTGTACCTTGGGTCTGCTCCTAACAATAATCCAATCAACGAAAATCGTAAAACACGCGATGACCATCGGGTAAGTAAAAAGCTAATTGATTTTCTTTATACCGATCCGGCAAGTCCAGACTACCGTGTGTCGCTTTATGCAAATTTAGCCGAAGGAAAAAATGATTATGTTGGTCTGCCTAACGGACTTAGATCTTCTGAGGCGGCAGAATATAACGAAAATGGATTAAAAAACACTTCAAAAATTGGTTCTTTTTATTCCAAAGCAACTACTCCTGGAATGTTGATGAGTTACGCCGAACTGCAATTTATTTTAGCTGAAGCGGCTCATAAAACTTATATTTCAGGTGGCGAAGCTGAAGCTGAAAAATACTATAACGAAGGTATAAAAGCATCGTACTATCAAAATGCATCTGCTTTTGAAGAAGTTCTCAATTCTGAATGGGCAGCAACATTTGTATCGTGGGGATGGAATAAAAGTGATATTCTGGCTTATGCATTAGAAGATTTTATGGAGTATGGTGGTTGGAAATACAACACTTCAAAAGCTATGGAGCAAATAGGTTCCCAGAAATGGGTAGCTTTGTTTGACCAAGGTTTGCAGGCAAATTTTGAACAGCGCCGAATAGGATTTCCTGTTTTAACAGCGCCTGCTGCTGCATCAAACGCAGGAAAAATTCCGGTTCGTGTTTTTTATCCTTCTGACGAATATTCAAGAAACAAAGCTAATGTTGAAGCAGCGGTTGCTCGACAGGGCAAAGACGATATGAACACCAAAGTTTGGTGGAATAAGTAATTCGAAAAAAAAGTTGAATGAAACATTAACAATAAGAAAATTATAAAAATATGAATAAGTTAATTAAATATCTTGCTTTTTTATTTTTGAGTTCTGTCGTATTTTTTACTGCTTGTACCCAGAGCGAAGACATAATGACAAGCAATGTAGTTGTGGGTGGTTTAGTTACTCCAATAACAGTAAATGTACCCTATAAGTTAAATGCAACTCCCAGTTTCGATATTAATATTCGTGTTCCAAAGGGACCTGCTATCGATAAGGTTGAATTGTATAAAGTATTTAAAAATAAAGCCGGTAAGAGTTCAAATTCAGCCCTGTTGACAACCCTGAACGTGAATAAAGGTAATGTTGCCGATGACTTTACCGGTAAAGTAACATTGAACTATACAAGTCTGACAAGTGGACTTACTATTAATGGAACTGCATTGCCGGCAAATGAGTCATTATTGAATATTGGTGAATATTGGACAATAAATTACGTTGCAGTTATGTCCGACGACCAACGTAAAGTTATTAATGCAAGTACAACAAATATTGGAGTTGCTAATAAATATGCAGGAACTTATCAATGTGTGGGAGTGTTTACACACCCGGTGGCTGGCCCGCGTCCGATTAATGAAGAAAAGTTCCTAAAACCACTTACAGCTAATTCCTGCAACATTCCTGTTGGCGATTTAGGCTCTTCAGGTTATTTTGTCGATATTGTAATTGATCAAGCAACCAATACTGTAACTTTTGCAAACGGTGTGCCTGTTGATATTTTACCTTCGGATAAACGCTCTTATTACGAACCTGCAACAGGTAAGTTTTATTTGTATTATTATTATGTTGGCGGAACGGGCAATCGTGTTATTGAAGAGGTATATACTCCAAAAAATTAAACTGATTTAAATAATTTTCTGCCCGAAATTTTTTCGGGCAGAATTTTTGTTATCCAAGACTTGAAATAAATTCGATAAGGCAATTTGTCGTAGAAAATTGTTTATTGAGCCTAAACAAAAAATATGTTATTTATGTCTGCAACATCTTATCAACTTCCCCCTCTCGAAATTCTTCAACTTGCCGATTATACACCTGCTCCATCCATTTCGCTGGATATGCGCTACGAGTACATTATTTATTCTTATCGTCAGGTTTATAAAAACCTGGATGATTTAATGCAGCCCGAAATGCGTCTTGCTGGAAAACGAGTAAATCCCGATGCATGTATTAGTTCTTCTGTGGATTATATTACAAATCTGAAAGTAGGAAAGGCAGATGGAAGCGACCCATTACAAGTGTTTGGTTTACCTGAACAGCCTCGAATAGCGTTTTTAACTTATTCGCCCGATGAAAAGTATATCGCATTTACAAACACCACAAGTAATGGGCTTGAATTATGGTTTATGGATATACATAAAGCTGAAGCATTTAAACTGTCAGACTTTAAGTTAAATGCTTTTTTTGGAAATCCAATTGTGTGGTTTCCTGACAATAAACATTTACTCGTTAAGAAAAGACCCGAAAATCAACCGGAATTGATTCAACCTGAAAAGGAAAAGGCTGTTGGACCGTCTGTTTTGGAATCGACAGGTGAACAATCGCAAAATCGTACTTTTACGGATTTGCTGAAAAATGAAATTGATATTTGGAATTTTGAAAATCTTGCTACATCGGAAATTTACAAAATTGATACAACCGGCATAAGTAGCTTGTTTCAGACTAAAGACCGTTACAAATTTCTATCAGTATCGCCCGATGGTAATTTTGTGCTTTTAAACGTTGTAAACCCGCCATATTCTTATATTGTTCCTGAGGATAGATTTGCCAATACAACTTTTGTTTGTAAAAGTAATGGAGAATTTGTGAAAAATATTGAAATTGCACCTTTGGCTGAGTATATTCCCAAAGGATTAATGGCTGTGCAAAAAAATAAAAGAGATATCAGGTGGAGAAACGATGTGCCTTCTGAAATTTTTTATGCTATTCCACTTGATAACGGAGATCCTTCGAATGTAGCAGAATATCGGGATGCACTTTACTTGCTCTGCTCGCCTGATTTTGACCAGCCACGATTAATATTTAAAACTCCCTTGAGATATGCAGGCATTCTTTGGTGCGATGCCCAACTTGCTGTTGTAAATGATTTTTGGTACGATACACGCAGAAGTTGTACATATTTTGTCAATCCTGCCCATCCTGAAATTCCCGCAAAAAAGGTTTTTGATCGAAATTATCAGGATATTTATTCATTTCCCGGAAATTTCGAATTGGTAAAAAATAATTATGGTAGATATGTTGTAGCTAATGATGAAGATTATTTGTTTCTCGTTAGTGAAGGATTTACTGAAAAAGGTAAATTTCCATTTATCGATAAACTCAATGTGAAAGATTTGTCGATTGAAAGAATATATCAATCGAACTATTCCGATAAATTTGAAGAAATTCTTCTTTTTGAGCGTTTCATTCAGGGAGAAGCACTCGTTCGTATTCAGTCAGTAAATGATTTCCCGAATTTTTTTATTCGTAATATCACACAAAACACTATAAAGCAGATTACGTTTTCAAAAAATCCCTTTGAAAGTCTGAAGAGTGTGTCGAAGCAGGTTCTGAAGTATAAACGAAAAGATGGTGTTGAACTAACCGGAACACTTTATCTGCCGACAAATGCTGATAAAATCGCAGAAAAACTGCCCTTGTTAATTTGGGCATATCCGGTTGAATTTATAGATAAAAACAGCGCTGGTCAGACTACAGCCAATTCCAACGAATTTATCTATCCGTATTATGGTTCGTTAATTTATTGGGTTAAGCGCGGTTATGCAGTGCTTGACGATGCTTCTTTTCCGATAATTGGAGAAGGTGAAAACCAACCCAATGATACTTTTATTGAACAACTAACCCAAAATGCGTGTGCGGCAATTGAAGCTGCAGGTGAAACCGGTTGTATCGATACTTTAAACGTAGGTATTGCCGGCCATTCCTATGGGGCATTTATGGTGGCTAATTTGCTTACGCATACCAATTTGTTTAAATGTGGAGTTGCTCGTAGCGGTGCTTATAACCGAACACTCACACCTTTTGGTTTTCAGGGTGAACAGCGCAATTTCTGGGATGCTAAAAATGCTTATGATGCAATCTCGCCTTTTCGGTTTGCCGAAAAGATGAAAACTCCGCTTTTGTTGATTCATGGTGAAAATGATAACAATTCAGGTACATTTACAATTCAAACTGAAAGATATTTTCAAGCGTTAAACGGACTCGGAGCGCCGGTAAGGATGGTAATACTTCCGAAAGAGAAACACAGATACGAGGCAAAGGAGAATATTATGCACATGCTTTGGGAACAGGACAGGTTTTTTGAAAAACATCTGAAACAGCAATAAATACTCGAATTGAAAAGAATTTTGTACTTTTGCAATCCTAATAAACTTGCTGCAAAATTGTAAATTGTAAATTGTAAAATAAGTAATGAGTGTTTTAGAAAAAATAAAATCGGCAAATTCTACAGCATTTTCCTTCGAACTCCTTCCTCCAATTAAAGGGAATGGCATTGAAAAAGTATATGCCACTATTG
>CAYQWD010000092.1:0-2122 GCA_964420955.1 uncultured Paludibacter sp.
TTATCAAGGTAAATTGTGAATCGCGACATGGATCCGTTTACTCCCGTGCTGCTTCCTGTTGAACTTTTTTCACTTCCGGGAACCATGTCAAAAAATCCTCCGCCTCTCCACCATGGCCTAATCCAACCACCGGTGTATTTATCTACAGGTTCGGTTCGTTCTACTTCATTCCAACCTACAATTATGCCTTTATTTTTTGAGCCTTCGCCGTAACACATATCATAATCAATACCAACCATGTTGTCAGTGCTTGGCAATGCTGTAGTAAAGACTTCTTCTAACCGGCCTTTTAATACCGGTGTAGCCGGATTGGTTACATCGAACCATACCAAATCAATGTATGAATCGGCAAAAAGTATATTGTTCCGAATGGCGATATCGGCATTACCAAGCAATTCGATAAATCCGATAATTTTGGGTTTCGAAGGATCCTGATTGTTGATTATATGAATTCCTTTTTCTGATTCAGAAATATACAAATAGCCATTGTAAAAGCATATTTTACCGTAATCTTCAATTTTTTGAGGATTAGCCGACACTTTTACTGAACTCCTGAACTGATCGGCACTCATAAAAACCGGTTCGTTGATACGGTAAGTTACAGTTTCCTTGATAGTATCTTCGCAGCCTGCAAATACAAAGCCGAAAAGAAGAAATAATTGCATTAGTTTTTTCATTGTTTTTTTATTTTAGAAATTAGACATTATTTCAATTAAGAATTTATGACACATAGTATCACATAGTTAGATTATTTAAAAGAATTTCGAACACACAAAGTCATTGCTGCTAAAGCATCAATATTTGGCTTCAAATTAATTTGAAGCAGCTATGTGTACTTTTATATTTAAAATATTTGAAGAAATTATATTAAACTATTAACTCACTTCGTATCGTTGACCGTTGGTTGTGTTCTATGTGGTTAAAAAATTAATACATATAAACTCTATTGAGAAAATTGGAAAAATTGAAATTGAGAAATTTAGTAAATTAGAAAATAGGAAAATAAGAAATTGAGAAAATAAGAATATTATAAATTATATATATTTCAATTACGTACTCTCCCTCCCCTTCGGGGAGGGTTGGGGAGGGGTTTAATATTTCTCCACTCCCCCCATTTTAGCCGCAAACAATATAACGCCGGTATTTTTCTCACGGATAAAGAAAATAAACGGACGATTTGCGTTAAAAACAGGATTCATTGGCATAGATGTTAGTTCAAATTCAATTATTGTTACAGCAGCTGCTTCTGTTCCTTCTTCGTTTACTTCACAGTAGGTGCTGTGAATTACCCTCGATATAAAAAGTTTGAAATCGGAAATTCCCGAAAAATCGGCGAAGTTGGAAAATGCTTTAACCATTCCCATTGAAACAAGCATATCTTTCATTTCGTAACTGTTCTGAATTTTAAATCTTGGAAATTTCACTTCCACTTTTTGCGTAATTAAATTACCAAGTGTTTTATTCCAGTTTTCAACAGTTAGATTTTTCAGCACATCGGCTGTGGTTTTACCTTCTTTGGGTAATACTACAGTCATGCTGAACGATCCATTTCCGTAGGGCATGTCCAGATATTGAGCAATTTCATCGCTGGTATATGCAAAAGTGTCGGTTTTCTGCATCATGTTAACATCCGACTGTACATTTTTCTCGTTTGTAAACGGGCGAACTCTGGTTTCTTTTTTATCGAATTTGTTTGCCCAGACTCCCTTAAAATAAATAGCATTGATAAGATACATCATTGCATCGCCCGAAATTTGATCGAGCGGCTTCTTAATCAGATTATTGGTTTTACGGGCACACCAGTTGTTAATCGTGTCGAGCGCCCATGCTTTTGCAAAATCAAGCTCTTTAACTTCTGCGTTGAAATATTCTTTGTTAACATCAAGATAATCTTTTTTCACCTGAAAACCTGTTCGATACCAAATGGAATTTGCTATGTTCAGTTTGGTTTTGTTATCCACTTTTGGTAAAGTACTTTGCATAATCTGGTAATACTCGTTAATTCCGTCAACCGTCATACCCGACATGTTCAGTACTTCTTCCATTTCTTTTTTTGTGTCGTTGTTAGCTCCATTCCATGCCATTCCAAGAGCAATACTCATACTTAACGGTGAAATAAACA
>CAYQWD010000092.1:2132-8461 GCA_964420955.1 uncultured Paludibacter sp.
GTTTGTCCGATTTTTCGACAGTGGTTTTCAGCAAATTAAATGCAAAGGCATTATCCTGTGCAACTTTCTGCTGCATGTTAGCTTTCAATATCAGTGGCTTTTCTTCGCCATTGTTGATGTCGTTGTTGTTAGTGCATCCGGCTACCAACAAAACAGTTAATGGTATTAATAATAGTTTTTTCATTGTTTTGTAATTTTTTGCCACCTAATCCTTTAATGTGGAAATATGGCTGGTTTTTTTAATTGTTTTTTTCTGTAATATCTCAGTAATTTATTTTTCGTAACATTTATTTTCGGAAAATTTTAGTTGTCGTACTGTTTTCCCTTCATGGGGTAGGGGTGCATTTTTCACAATGACACACAAGCACATTTTTTTTATCGCCATGCCAGTTATGAAATCCGTTTCCCTGACAGTTTTTATATTCTCTACACGTAGTGCATTTTCCGGTTTTTGTCCAGCTTCTGTTTCTGAAAAGCTGAAACTTTGTTTGCCACACTTCGTAAAAGTTATCGGAATAAATATTTCCCTGAGCAAATGTTCTGTCGATATTCGGACAGGCTGAAATGGAACCATCAATCAAAACCGAACCGATATTAATCCCAGCGCGGCAAAAGAAACCTGCATCACGCACTTTCCATTCGTAGCTCCCAACGTAACCTTCACAACTGAATTTCACATCAATTTCATCATTTTTTCTCGATACACTTATAAATTCCATTAACGCTTTAAATTGTTTGTCGGTCAGAAACAACTCATCATAATCTTTAGCCCTTCCAATCGGAACAATGGTAAACAGACGCCATGCTTTCACTTTTTTCTGAATCAGATATTGCTTAATTTCTTCCAGTTCATTGAAATTTCGTTGGTTTACACAAGTAACAACATCAAAATTCAATCGCGATGAACTTGCTGCCAAACTTATTGCCTTATCAACTTTTTCAAAACTTCGTTCGTTGTTTCTAAGCCAGTTGTGCGAACTTTCCAAACCATCAAGACTCATTGTAATCGCTCCCAATCCGGCATTCAGCAACGAAATATGTCTTTCTTCATCGTACGAAAAACCATTTGTTACCATGCTCCATCGCATTCCTCTTTTCCTTATTTCTCTTCCGCACTGTTCAATGTCTTTCCTCAAAAGTGGCTCACCGCCTGTGAGCACAACTGTTAAATTTTTTGCCGGATTTTCAATCGTTTCAATTGCTTTCCGAAAATCCTCTAACGGCATATCTTTTTGCGAGCTGTCTTTCGTGCAATCGCTTCCACAATGCTTGCAATTCAGATTACACCTTGCAGTACACTCCCAAAACAAATAATTGAGTTCGTGTTTACGCGTTTCAGTTTTTTTAAAATGTCTGAAAATGTAATTTCTAATTGCATTTCCCATTTTATTCTTTTTCTTCCATTGCAATGTTTAACGTCATTCTGTCATTAGTTATATTGTTTAATGATAGAACCGTATCTTTTTTTACAAAACTCTTGTTTTCAGATCCGTCAACATCTTCGAAAGAGAGTTGTAAGCTTTCGCGCAATTCTGTATAAAATCCAAAGTTGCCATCGTTATCTGTATAAACATATTGCGGCCTATCAATAATCGTTATTTTTATGCCTTTAATGGGCAATCCGGTATTCTTCGAAATTACTTTCCCTTCGAGCAGTAAATCATAACCAAAATCCTGTGGAGTGCCATAGCATGCCTGAAATACAAAAGCTACAGATGTGAGACATAAACCTCTGAATAAATTCTTTTTCCAATTTGGTTTCATAATTATAGAGTGTTTTGTATAAGATTTATTTTTTCCTCCACTTTATCTAAAAACGCATGATATTCTTTTGGAACATTACTCCTCATTTTATCAATCAACCAGAATTTATGTGTTTCGCCAGTTTTTATTTCGATATAAATGCCGCCCCAGTCGCCTGCATCAGGTTGTCCGATTACTTTTTTACTTTCATTTAATAGTTTACCAGGAAAAAAATCTATCAGGTTTTGAGCCTTATCGTACTTTACTTTGTCAAGCATTTTCCATTTTGCGTTATAAAAACCAGTCGAAGTAGGATATGTATCATTTTCATCTTCTAATAGATTTTCTCCTTCAAGTTTAAAAATTTCAACGCACCCTTCGCCCAGGCACATTCCGTAGAAATGTCCGAAAATTAAATAATCCGCATTTTTAATTTCGTTTAGTTCAATATTGCACGAACTAAGTAATATGAAAATTGAGAATAAAAAAAACTTTGCATAATTCATCTCCAATATTACTATACTAAGTAGCCGAATTGGTTGGATATACATTTTTACAACTTTTTTTATTTAATCCAAATTATTTGTTTTCTTACAACTTTTTTCTCTTTTACTATATGAACCGAATACATGCCTTTAGGCAAGCCACGAAGTGATATTTGTTTGGTATAACTATTACTTTCAATTGATTTTACTAAGCCATTTGTCTCATTCCAGAGTTGTATAATAAATTTAATCTCATTGTTTCGAACACCAACTTTATTTTCTGTTTCTGAGTTATAACTTACAATTAATAAATCAGTAGCAGGGTTGGGATATATTGAAAATGGCTCAAGTTCACCGGTTGCGACATAGTAATATGCAGTTGTTGAACCGCATGAATTAGTTGCACTAACAGTAACAGTATAGTCGCTTTGCGCATTAAAGTAAATCGTTGCATTTGACCCTGAACTGTATATTGTGTGTGAAGAAGGACTAACACTCCATTGATATGTAGTGTTAAAATCTCCAAGAACAGAAGCTGAATATGAACCCATATTGCCAACTTCTACATGTTGAAGTCCAGTAATTATAGGAGTTGAGGGACTACCAACCCAAATATTCTTACTGATTGTAATGTTTTGATTAATTAATGCACTCAAAGTAACTTGACCATTGCCTGTTTTGGTTACGGTTATCGAATCTCCTGTTGCAGGGTGTGAGATTATATTGGCAGGGGATGAACTCCATGTTACAGTTGCTCCCACAGGTAGGTTACTTATGGTGTACTCGCCTAGGTTGCAGAGGGTGTTGAGACCAGAGATTGTAGGTTTTTCTAAGCCTAGCACAGAATATGCAAAGGTAGTATTTGATGGGGTAGTTGGATAATAGCCCAGATAACTACCGGCAATGCTCCATACCTGGTAAACGTAAGTTCTTAAAGTTACACTTGTGCTTGTCAAACTGCCGGGTACGACTTCACAAAAGCCTTCTCCAAAATTAGGACTGGCTGCACTCCAGCCTGCCGAAAAAGTTCCTCGCCCCCATACGCCAACGATATTGTATAAATAAACGGGCAAGGAAATCGTTTTTTGAACTTCAATCCGTTTTACAAGATAATTGGCTGTAGCAAGCCCCGATGCAGAAATAAATTGGGCAACATATTGACTGGAAGTGCTGATAATTGTTCCCGATGAAGCAGTGTTTTGCACGAGAGTGTAAGGGTTGGTAAGATAACTTAAGGCACGACCCGCATTGATGCAACCGTAACCATATACAGGATCATGTCCCGGCACAATATTATCATCCGCACTTAACCGTATAATTTGACGGATGTCATCATTAGAAAGAATCGGTTTATAGCCTTTCATTAAAGAAGCCAGTCCGGTAACCTGTGGGGCTGAAAAAGAAGTCCCTGATGTAAAATTATAGCTATTTCCTACATTGGTGGTATAAATATCCTGCCCATTATAAAAAGGGAACGGATTTATTCCTCCTGGCGCTACCACATCAATATGGCTTCCTGTGGTTGAAAAACCGGAAATAACATCATTATTTTGGGTGGCGCCAACAGCAATTACATTGGATAGGGCAGCAGGATATCGTACTTGTTGAATCCCAGTATTTCCCATGGTGGCAACGGATACCCTGTTCATTTTATATGCATAAGCGAAAGCCATTGCTAATGTTGAGCTATAATCGGGACTGCTACCACTGCGGTTTAGCACGTTTGCCCCTTCGTTGACGGCATCAATTACTTTTTGAGATACTGCTGCATCACCGATATAATTACCATATGCATCAAATATATTCTTAGAAATGATTTGGGCATTCCAGTCCACACCACGTATACCGAATATGTTATTCGCTTTTGCAGCTGCGACCCCAGCAACCATAGTTCCATGATTTGCTCCTCCAAAAGGAGATTCTCCTGTTACCTTACCGCTCAAATCTTCGTGTGTCAGTTCCACTCCGGTATCTATAATAGCAATTTTATTGGAGGAACTCCCCGTATAAATAGACCAGGCTCCTTCTGCATTTATATCGGATCCGGCAATTCCTCCGTTACGTCCGTCGTTATTCAGGTACCACTGAGTACCGTTCATATAGAACTGGTCATTATCCAGGGTGGGTTCAGTATGTTTCTCGGCAAACACTACAGCAGCGGACTTTTTCAGAACTGTAATTGCCGAATCTGCCTCCGTTTCCGAATTAAATGTCAATGTAAATATCCGGTGGAAAGGCGGCGCTTGAACCAATTTGCCGTCATACCTTGTTACAACACAGTCTTTGTCTATCCACGCGGGAAAAGCTTTTGCTATACCCTGAACTTTTGCTTTTGTCAGTGTGCTTGCCAACGTCGGTGATTTAATATTCGTACGTTGCAAGCTGAATTTCCCTTTTTCATTTACCGGTAATTCGAGCGAATCGGGCATGATATAAACCAAAACTTCCGTTTTCAGATTATATTTCTGAGCGTAAAGAGTACTATAAGTAAGGCATAATAATACGATTATGCCTGCATTCATATAAAACAGTTTTTTCATTGTAGTAATAATTTAAAAGTTAGTAAATTGATAGTCGAAAGTCAATTGTCGTTTATTGCTGCCATCAGCATCCATAATCCAGAGGCGTCCGTTTTCCACCCTTGCATCGGTATATACAATGTGTTTTCCATCAGGGCTCCAGTCACAGGTGTAAGATTGCGTATCGGTGAGTCGTTTCAGGCCTGAGCCGTCAGCATTCATTGTCCATATCCTAAAATGTGGTTTATCATGTGGTTCTGACGTAAAGGCTATTCTGTTGTTTGAAAATTTAGGATAATAATCGTTTGCATTATTGAATGTCAACCTTACTTCATTTTCTCCATTACTATCCATGGAGAAAATTTCAGGAAGATAGAATTGTTGCGAATAGCGGATATGAATGATCGTGGAATTATTTGCCCAAGTTGGCATTCTTATAGCTCCATTGGTATCATATCCAAATAGTATTTTCTCTTTTCCGCTATTGCCTATTTTAAAAATACCGTAAACTTTCATTTCATCAGGAATCCAACCGTCAAAAGCAATCCTTTGGCCGTCAGGACTCCATGAGGGGAAAAAATTTCTTCCTTTGAAAGTGAGTTGGGTAAGGCTATCACCGTCAATTTTCTTTTTCCATATCTGAGCGCCTTCCGAAAACGCAATCCATTGTCCATCTGGACTCCAGGCGGGAGTTTTAGGAATACCGTCATGCCATTTCCGAATGTTTTTCCCATCGGGACTTATCATGTATATTCCCCATTTACCAGGAACAGTATCTCCATGATAAAAAGCAATCCATTTCCCATCAGGACTCCACGCCGGTTCACTGTCGATAAGGCGAAAATCAATGGTCTCTTCTGTTACAAGAGCAGGCTCTTTATTATCACAGCTATATAAAATGACTGATAGCAAAAGTGCAAGTAAATAGGGGATTCGTTTTTTCATTGCAGGAAAATTAAAATAGTAAAATGATATTGGAAAGTCAATTGCCGTTTGTTGCTTAAAGCGTCATCCCTCTTCATCCAATTAATAGAAAAGTAAACTACTGTAAAAAGAATGCTTTTTTATAAATATTATTTTAAATGTTATTATTGTCAAATTCG
Organism: uncultured Paludibacter sp.; assembly: GCA_964420955.1. Taxonomy (GTDB): domain Bacteria; phylum Bacteroidota; class Bacteroidia; order Bacteroidales; family Paludibacteraceae; genus Paludibacter. The sequence continues at coordinate 7,983 of CAYQWD010000092.1, forward strand.
TAATGGCTACTTAGTAATAAAAATCTTAATAATAGAATTTTATCAACAATTATTTTGTTAATTCGCCAATTTTTCCTGCAAACAAGATAACACCTGTGCTTTTTTCACGAATTACGAAAACGAATGGTTTGTTTACAATTACAATTGGATATTCAGGAATTGATGATTTTATAATTTCAACAACGGTTGCAGCAGCAGCTTCTGTTCCTTCTTCGGTAACTTCGATAAATGTGTCGTGCAAAACTCTCGAAATCATAAGATTGTCATTGGCAATATTGTTGAATTCAGCGTTAGAAGTAAATGCTCTTGGCATTCCCATTTTTATCAAAGGATTATTAAGCAGAAATTTGCTTCTGGTAGTGAACCGTGGAAGAAAAACTGCTGCTTCTTTTTTTATCAAACCTGCAATGATGTTGTTCCAACGTTCACCTGTCATTGTATCAAGTATATCGGAAGTGGTTTTTCCTGTATTTGGTAGA
>CAYQWD010000093.1:0-4401 GCA_964420955.1 uncultured Paludibacter sp.
ATTTTTTTTGTAAAATTACTGCCGAAAAGAGCTAATGGCTCTGAGTATACTAAACCTGAAAAAAAGATTTGTTGATGTTTCTGTATTTTGATTTCGGATTTAATATCATCAATCTCGTTATTTTTTATCCTCTCCGGACATTTGGTTACAATTACAATATCTGCGCGAGCATAATTATGTCGTCCTTCTCTCAGAAAACCAAAAGGCAACAAAAAGTCTTTGGTAAAAAGCCTGTTATAACTTGTAAGCAAAATTGACAAAGAAGGAGTTATTTGTCGGTGCTGAAATGCATCGTCGAGAATTATCAAATCAATTTCAGGGTGATTCAACTTTAATCTTGTTATGCCATTCACTCTTTTCTCATCAACTGCCACTACAACATTTGAAAATTTTCTGTAAATCTGCAATGGTTCATCGCCAATTTCTTTATATCCTGTGTTGTTAGTGGCTTCGAAATAACCTTTTGTCTGTCGTTTATATCCTCTACTGAGTGTTGCACAATTAAATTGTTTGTTTAAAACTGAAAGTAAAAACTCCGTGTGTGGTGTTTTTCCTGTTCCGCCTGCAGCAATATTCCCAATTGAGATAACCGGAAGATCGAAAAGTGCAGTTTTCAGTATTTTCTTTTCATACAAAAAGTTCCGAACACAGACAATCAAACCATAAATTACTGAAAGTGGGAGCAGTAAAAAACACCTTGAAATTTTTCCTTTCATTCTGCAATTTTTTCTTTCGAACCGAATGAACAAAGATACAAATTTATGATAAATGAAGCAAAGTATAGTAATTTTTTCAAATTATGGCACAGGGTCGTAGCCGCTTCCACCCCACGGGTTACACCTTATAATTCGTTTCAGTGCCAGCCATCCTCCTTTTAATACGCCATGCTTTAGAACTGCTTCTATTGTGTATTGCGAACAGGTAGGAGTGTATCTGCAGCTTGGCGGCAACAATGGCGATATGCTGTATCGGTATAAATATACCGGCAACAGAAAAATATGACGGATTATACCCTGTAAGTTTTTATTCATGTTTTTCAGTTTCGGCAGTTTTACGAATAATTTTGTCGATGGAAAACTTCATTTTCGTTTCAATTATCGAAAATTCTGCAATTTCGTTGGCGATATAAAAAAATGCTACATGAAGGCATTTTTTTCGGGTTGCGAAATTTAATACCAACTCCTTTTTGTTTAACCGGTAACTTTCGCGCATCAAACGTTTAATCCGGTTTCGGTCAACAGCCTTTTTAAATCGTCGTTTTGAAACACCGGTTATGATTTTAACATAAGCATCGCTACATTCATCGGCAACTCTATAAATGACACGAATGGGATAAACCAGAAAGCTTTCACCTTCGGAAAAAAGTTTGTCGATTGAAATTGTACGTGTGAGTTTTTCGGTTTTTGGTAAATTATACATTATTCTGGCATATTAAATCCAAAAAAAATATCCCCAAAAGTACTAATAAATTGCAATACTTCTTGGGGATTATTTAAAATATAAGTTTCTTATTTCAGGGTTTTCTCCTTTTTTTATTTTTTATTTTTTTTGACAATTTCTTTTAAAAATATTTCGAGCGCCAGAGTCATCGAAGGAACACCGGGTTGTGGAGCTACCAAGTCTAATCGGAGCCCTGCATCGGTAACTGCCTGAGCAGTGGCAGATCCAAAGCAGCCAATTTGTATGTCTCCCTGTTCAAAATTGGGAAAGTTTTTCAATAATGAAGAAATTCCTACCGGACTAAAGAAAAGGAGCATATCATAGTCGAACTTTTCATCGGGTCCGAAATCATTACTGACGGTTTTGTACATAATCGCTTTGTTGAAGCTGATTTTTGAATTTTCAAGAACCGTTATTAATTCTTCATTAACCACATCGGAGGTTACAAGCAGGTATTTTTCTTCAGCATGTTTATTCATTGTTGTTACCAAATCGCTCATTTTATTTGTTTGCGAGAAAAACACCTTGCGTTTACGGTAATGAATATAATGTTGAAGATAAACTGCAACAGTTTCCGAGACACAGAAATATTTCATTGTTTCCGGTATGGATATGCGCATTTCATCACATAATCTGAAAAAATGGTCTATGCCATGCCGTGCATTGAAAATGATGGCTGTGTGTTCAAGAATCGACAAGCGTTGCATACGAAATTCCTTTGCAAAAATTGGTTCTACCTTTATAAAAGGACGAAAATCAATCTTTACTCCATATTTTTCGCTGATATCGAAATAGGGCGATTTTTCGCTTGTTGGATAGGGTTGCGAAACTAGAATCCTCTTAATTTTCAAAGCTTTATACTTTTATTATTAAACACTTTAGATTATTGAATTATACACTTTAAACAATATGTAAAAGGGCAAAAATTCGAGGGTGCAAAGATACAATAATAAATAAAAAGAATCTACAATATTTTCAAAAAAAATCTGAAATAGTTTTATAATCAATGCCAAACCGGCTAAACTAGCTATTATAAAAATAATTATATCTGAAATTTGAACGGGAATTTCAAGAGAATATATTTTAAAAATCAGAACAGGAAAAATTAGAATTCCTGTATAAATAAAGATGTTAAAATAATTTTCGCGGGCAATTTTCAGCTTTGTTCGATTTGTAAAAACTGTTCCGCTAATTTGTATTATTAGATATTTGATGAGTATAAAAGCAGAAGTTACTGCAAAAAACTTAGTAAACCGAACAAATGAAAATGTTGGAAAGCTTTGTTGAAAAATTAAATTTATTAGCAGACTGATTACTCCGGTAGAAAAAATAATCAGAAAAAACTGCGATTGAAAGTCTCTTACTGTTGTTTTGTTAAAAATGCTGGATCTTTCTTTTACCATGAAAATTGAATGAACGGACTCCTTTATCCAACCTGATGAGCTTATAAAAGAATAAACAAAAAGGATAAGCAAAAAAAGTAATACAATAAATACCCACGGTTCATTTTGAGGTGTCGAAGGATTTAGCAAGCCTTCGAAGCCAACTTGCAGTGGTTTTAAAGTTAGAATATCCTGCAAAGTGTCCGAAACAGATGATTGAGAATCGGCAAGAACCTTTATTTGATCAACACTTGTTGTTTCGGCAAAAACTTTTATTGAATCGTTTATGGGCATTTAAGGTTTTATTGAATCAAATTGCTGCAAATTTCCGTACACTGTTATCCCAAACGGGAGCGTTTTGTATTGCATCCAAAACTTGATTGGCATTATCAACTACTATCCAGATATCTTTGTGTAACTCGCGCATAAAATTTTCGCTAACTGCATTTTCGAGCATGGTTATCAACGGATCAAAATATTTTTTGGTATTGACAATCACAATGGGTTTTGTGAAAATTCCCAATTGTTTCCATGTTATAGCTTCGAGCAATTCTTCCATAGTGCCACAGCCACCGGGTAGTGCCACAGCTGCGTCCGACATAAATGCCATTTTTTCTTTCCGGTCATGCATAGTTTTCACTACTATTAAATCACTTAAATTTTTGTGATCCCAGTTTTCTTCAACCATAAATTTTGGTATGATGCCTGTAACTTTTCCATTATTTTCCAGAATGCTGTCAGCAAGTGTGCCCATAAGTCCGATAGCGCCACCTCCATAAATTGTTTCAATTCCTTCCTGGGCAAAAATTTGACCTAAATTTTTTGCAGTTTCAAAATATGCTGCTTGTACCTGTGTGCTTGATCCGCAGTAAACGCAAATTTTTTTCGTTTTATTCATCAATTATTTTTTAAAATACAAAAGTACAGTTTTCTTTCTGTATTTTTGAGCGTTGTTTTATTTTTAATACAGAACTTTTATGATATTGATAACAGGAGCTACGGGTTTGGTTGGCGGTCATTTAATCTGGCATTTGTTACAGGAAAATGAAAAAGTAGTTGCATTGCGCCGTGAAACCAGCAATTTGCAACCCCTGAAAAATATTTTCAGGTTTTATACGCATGACCCTGAAAAATATATGCAGCGTATTGAATGGCGTGTTGCCGATGTTTTAAACAAAAAATCGCTTGAAAATGCAATGCAGAACATTACTGAAGTGTATCATTGTGCTGCAGTAATTTCTCTTGGCAGTAATCCGGGTAATATTCAGGAAACTAATGTTCAGGGAACCCGAAATGTGTTGGATCTGTCGTTGGAAGCAAACATTCGAAAATTATGTTTTGTAAGTTCAATTGCTGCATGTGGTGCAAATACCGATGGTTCACCTACCGACGAAAGTGTTGTTTGGGAAGATAATGTTGGACGTTCACCTTATTCCCGTAGTAAGTATTATTCGGAAAAGGAGGTTTGGAATGCAAATCAAAAAGGTTTAGATACTGTTATTGTAAATCCGGGTGTTATTCTCGGATATTCAGGAACCAATACCGGAAGTTCACAACTTTTTTCAATTGTCAGAAAAGG
>CAYQWD010000093.1:4411-8453 GCA_964420955.1 uncultured Paludibacter sp.
TTATATAGATGGAGGTTCGGGTTATGTGTGTGTTGAAGATGTAGTAAAGGCTATGATAGTGTTGATGAAAAGTGAAGTGAAATCTGAAAGATACATACTTGTAGAGGGGAATTACACAAATGGTGAAATTTTAAAGAAAATTGCGCTTTCTTTTGGAAAAAATCCACCTAACTTTAAAATCGGCAATAAATTTATACTGGCAACAGGAGTTTTTCTCGAAATTACGGGTAAATTATTTGGATTTAAACCTCCGCTCGACACCAATTTGGCACGTTCGGTTACCAACCGCTCATATTTCACATCAGCAAAAATCATTCATGAATTTGGATTTGAATTTTCGCCGATTGATGATTGTATTGAAAAAACCTGTAAGTTTATATTGAAAACCTGATGTTCAAAAATGGAAACCAGCCATAGCTCCAAACAAAATTATGGCAGAATTCCCGGAATATGTAAAAACCGAACCGTTAAGGTTTTCGGATAGTACATCATTAAATTGCTGAACGCGGGTAAACAAGCCTAATTGCACGGAAGTTTTAAAATTCAGTCTGTGCACAAAACCTGCAGTGAATTTTGAAAGAAATCCTCCGCTCATTGTTGTTTTTAAAGGAAAAGCATAACCAGCATCAATTGAAAAAAAAGGCGATGTTCTCCAATGACTGAGATTATTACTTTGCAAACGAATAAAAACCGGTACAAAACTCGACATTTCGTTTGGTGAGGTTGAGAAAAAAGAGTAACCAGCACCGATGCCAGCAAACAATGATTTTCCCGTAATACTTCTTGTTCCGAAACTTAGTGTTGCTTCACCCGTGCTTGAACTTGAAAACCTGTTTTTAGCCATACTGTTTCCTCCCGAAATTTCTATCATACCACTGAAATTATGATCGCTGTGATAAGGTAAAAAGTTATCTTCATTAAAACGTTGTTTCAGAATTTCTTCGGTTTTTTCAGAAATTTTATTGATACTTTTTATTTCTGATGCCGGAAACTGAAATCTTTCGCCTTTCAGGGTGCGTATCAGAATAATATCATCGTTTTGTAAAACAATTTCGCCGGTGTAAACTTCGCCGGTTTTAAGTATTATCGTGTCTGTTGGTGTTGTTGCCGCTGATATAATCTGAGCAAATGTTAAAAATACAGTTATTAACAATATAATTTTTGCTATATATTTCATCAGAAATAATTTAAGAAAGCGCCGATAAAATTTCTTTAAACTGTTGAATAAAAAATGATGCATCGCTTTTTGAAAGACATAGTGGAGGTAATAACCTGATTGTATTTGAACCGCTCATTCCGGTGAATATTTTCTTTTCGAACAGAAGTTTTTTTCTTATTTCCGAAACAGATTTATCAAACTCAATGCCTATCATTAATCCCATTCCTCTTACTTCTTTTATTTCGGGAATATTTTTAATTTCACTGATCAGATAATTTCCTACTTTTTCAGCATTGGATATAAGGTTTTCAGCTTTCATAACATCGAGTACGGCAATCGCAGCTGTGCAAGCTAAATGACTTCCGCCAAAAGTTGTCCCAAGCAGTCCATGAGAAGCGTTAAACATTGGGCTGATTAGTACGCCACCAACAGGAAAACCATTACCCATGCCTTTAGCTACAGTAATTATGTCAGGTCGAATATCGGCGTGCTGATGCGCAAAAAATTTTCCGCTGCGGCCGTATCCCGACTGAATTTCATCGAGAATTAATATCGTACCGGTTTGAGTGCAAATTTTGCGTAAATCTTGTAAAAAAACAGGATTTGGAACTCTTATGCCGCCAATTCCCTGTATTCCTTCTATGATAACTGCACAAACATCGCCTTTTGATATGGTTGAGTGCGCCGATTCGGTGTCGTTCAAATTTAAAAATTCAACTTCAAATCCTTCGTTAATTGGCGCAACTATTTTCGGGTTATCTGTTACACGAACTGACGCTGAAGTTCGGCCATGAAAAGAATCCTTGAAGGCAATAACTTTTTTGCGTCCATTGTGAAAAGATGCAAGTTTCAATGCATTTTCATTTGCTTCAGCGCCTGAATTGATAAGGAAAAGTGAAAAATCGTCATATCCCGAAATTTTACCAAGTTTTTGTGCAAGTTCAGTTTGCAGTTTGTTAATTACAGAATTGGAATAAAATACGAGTTTTTCGGTTTGTTCGTGCAGTTTCTGAACATAATATGGATGTGAGTGTCCGATTGAAATTACTGCATGTCCGCCATACATATCAAGATACTCTATGCCTTGACGGTCGGAAGTATGACTCCCCATGCCTTTTACAATTTCTATATCAAAAAGCGGATAAACATTAAAAAGATTCATATTCGTAAAAATGTTAATGGATATTTTAGTTTAAGCCAATTATGAGCCAAATTAGATAAATAATGTACACTAAAAGTAAAAATCCTCCTTCCCAACGTTTTATTTTGTGTTGTTTGTTAGTGTATACAAATATCAACACAAGTAAACATGAAAGAAATCCCATTGCAAGATCAATATTCATGTTTTTATATACATTAAGCGGTTTTATAGCAGCGCTGAGGCCTAAAATCATGAAAATATTGAAAATATTCGATCCGATGATATTTCCAAGAGCGATATCGGAATTTTTTTTGAGGGCTGCCACTGCCGATGTTGCGAGTTCGGGAAGTGAAGTGCCTAAAGCAACAATTGTTAAACCTATAACAGCTTGACTGACCCCTAAATTTTCAGCAATTCGTACTGCAGAAGGTACAATAAGATGTGCGCCTGCTATCAAAGCGGCGAGTCCTCCCAATATCATTAAAGCAGATACCCAGATTTTCATTGGTTTAAAAATTTCATCATTCATTTTTCGGGGATGATTCAATGTGTTGCGAATCATCACAAACATGAACCATGCAAAGAATAAAAGCAAAATTCCGCCATCGGCTCGTGAAAGTTCACCATCGATACTTAATAGAAAAACCAAAACAGGAGCTAATATGCTTAGCGGAATATCAAATTTTCTCGAACTTTTTCGGGATGAAATCGGATAAATTGCAGCTGAAAGGCCAAGTATTATAAAAACATTTATATTGTTACTCCCAATAACATTTGTTAAGGCTATATCGTTGGATCCCGGATTGACTGCCGCAACAATATTGACCACAAGTTCCGGTGCTGAGGTTCCAAGTGCTACTATGGTTAATCCAATAATCAAATTGGGGACGTTAAACCGCTTTGCAAGTCCGGTTGAGCCATCAACCAAAAAATGGGCTCCATAAATAAGTATAACAAAACCGCCAAATATTAACAAATAATCCATTTGAATCAAAAAAATTAGGGGAATGAGTCAATTATTTTTCATTTAAAGAAGCTTCGTGTAAAGCTTCCACAACATTTATCACATAGTCGCCGAGTTTTTCACATTCCACTATCAAATCCATATAAGTTATACTTGCCTGATATTCATATTTTTTTTCGTTAACATCGGCAATATTCTGGATTTTTAAGCGGTTTCGGAAATTATTGATTTCATTCTCAAGATTGACAGATTGATTGAATTCATCCTTGCTCACATCGTCATTAATCATTGATTTTCTCATTTGATGTATAGCGCCTTCAATCAAATTCATCATTAAATCAATATTATCGTTCATCTCCTGTGTGTAAACTGATTTGTCATCGCGTTTACGTGATATAATACGTGCAAGATTGAAACAGCTATCGCCTATGCTTTCTATTTCAGAAATAACTCTTAGTAATGTTTGTACTTGATATTTGCTGTTTTCGCTTAGCCTTCCTTCCGATACTTTTGTGAGGTAACGCGCTATTTCAACTTCCATACTATCGCTAATATTTTCATATTTCTGTATGCGGGAAAACTTTCTCACAAAATCATTTTCGTTTGTTTCGTAAAACAGTTCGCGTACAAGTATAAACATTTTTTCGTTACGTTCTGCGTAAAATTTCGTTTCTTTCCACGCCTGTATCACCGACAATTCGGATGTTGAAAGAATTCCCGTAGAAATAAACTGAATTTGAAATTCTTCTTCGGTAGATTTCTTTTTTATAACCCTTGA
>CAYQWD010000094.1:0-8417 GCA_964420955.1 uncultured Paludibacter sp.
TCTATCATCCTGCGACAGAGTTGGAACTCTATCATCCTGCGACAGAGTTAGAACTCTATCATCCTGGGTTAGAGAACAGCATCACAGGGTTTGAAAAACCTGTCAGCGTTGAAAATATGGACCATCCGTGAAGAATAACAGTTGGGTTTGAAAAATAAAATACCCAAAAAGAAATAATAATTGTTAAACAATGACTTTGAAATTAAACAAAGGTATCATCTTTGCGTTATAAAATCCGACACAAATTTTCAAAAATCCTAAAACTCATCAAAAAAATGAAAAAAAGAATTGCCCTGTTATCACTCGTTGCACTTTTTGCTTTTGCAACCATAGCGACTGCAGACAATAACACTAAAAAAGCAACTGATCCTGTAAAAAAGGAAGTAAAATCAGAAAAGAAAGAAGGTTGTTGTAAAGAAGCCAGTAAGAAAGGCGACTGCAAAGGAGAAAAGAAATCTGATTGTAAAGGTGAGAAAAAATCCGATTGCAAAACTGAAAAAAAAGGTTGCTGCAAAGAAAAAAAATAATTTAAGCGGTAATCACTAACTCAATCCCTGCCATGTGTTAATTCAGGCAGGGTTTTTTTTTCAGAGAAAGAATGAGCCCCCAATCCCTGAAGGGGTGTAAGAGATTTAACTGTCAGAGTTTGAAAGAAGTTTGAATAGCGTATATCTTTATAAGCCTTTTAGGGCATTGTGGCAAATTTTTTCATGAATTTATCTTATCTTTGTGAGTTGATTATCTGATAAGTTTACCAGATTTTTATTTTGAGTTATAATTTGCTGATAATGAAATATGTAATCAGATATTTATTCTTCCTGATAATTTTATCAGGTGTTTTTACCAGTTGTAACACCGACCCTGAAGGAATATATGGAACTATTACTCCAACTCGGGTTAGCAGTATACCCGGAGCTGGCAGGGCATCGGCGTTGGCATTTGCAATTAACGGTAAAGGATACGTATTAACAGGAAGAAGTAATGAACCTAAAGATAGCCTGAAACAGCTCTGGGAATACAATCCTGCAACAGATAAATGGTCGCAAAAAGCTCCCTTCCCTGGAAAGGCAAGGGTAAAAGCAGTGGCAGCGGTTTTAAATAATAAAGTTTACTTGGGTTTGGGTTTTCAGAGTAATAAAGGAGCTGTATTGAATCAAAAAGCTTATTTTTCTGATTTTTGGATGTATGATCCTATAACAAATAAATGGGAAAAAATGGCTGGTTTCCCAGGCAATGATACTTCAGGAGCTTTCTGTTTTGCAATGAACAATAAAATGTATGTAGGTTCAGGGTATGCCTATCTTACAATGCATACATATTTTTGGTGTTATATTCCAGACGAAAACAGGTGGGTTGGATTAAAAAACTTACCCGGCGACCAACGATTTGGACCTTTGGGTTGTTCGGATGGTGTGAAGGCATTTTACGGTTCGGGATTTAAAGCAGTAAATATGAACGACTGGTGGCAATATAATCCTGCTGAGGACAGTTGGCAAGAAAGACGCAGCATTCCCGGAAAAAGAGTGAACGGTACAGCGCTGGCCGTTAACAATCGTTTTTTTGTAAGTTCAGGGCGTTATTTCAATGGAAAATATAATCTGATAAACCCCGGTAAACTATATAATGACATACTCGAATATGATCCTGTTCGAAACCAATGGCATAATCGAGGTGAAATACCAGGCGGCCCGCGCGAAAATGCAGTTTCATTCGTAATAGGCAATAAAGTTTATATTGGTTTTGGCGAAAACGATGAAGGTGTACTGAATGATTTGTGGTGTTTTGAACCGTAAGAATTAAGATAGATAATAGTTAGTTGTGGGTTGCGAATCTAAAAAAAACTAGCAGTAAAAACTGACTCGATTTACTGCCATCTAAAAATTATAAACTAATCAGTGATCAGTAATACTTATAAAATATTCATTTTTTTTGTGCTTATGGGTGTCTTACCTGTGTCGGCACAATTGCCTGTTCTCCGTGATACTGTACGTTATTCAGTAACTTTAGGAGGACTTTATTCCATTGGACGTTTCTCACCTTTTTGGCTTCAAAGTAAAAACTACGGAAGGATGTATCATACTCCTAACACTGCTTTTGGCTCTGTTTCTGTATTTAAGGATTACGGTTATCGAGGTCGCCTTATTGACTGGGGTTTCGGTGCAGATTTTCTTTCGCGTACTGATATGGAAATAAATGGAATTTATTCACCCATGAAGAAGGAGTTTTATTTTCATGAACTTTATGCTAAAGCGCGTTTTTTGTCTTTTCAGATAATAGCCGGCTCTAAAGAAGAAATTATAGGAAATCAGGACTCAACACTTTCAGCAGGAGGTTTTATTTTCTCCAAAAATGCCCGACCTCTTCCTAAGATAACTACAGGTTTTACTGATTTTGTGTCAATTCCCAGTACAAGTGATAAGTTACAGCTAAAGGGAGCCATGTCGCATGGTTGGCTTTTGGATGATTTTTATTTAAAGGTAACAAATATTTTATTGCATCATAAATATTTATATTTTAAAGTTATTGGAAACGATTATCCATGGTGGTTGGAAGCCGGATTGGAGCATTTTGCAATGTGGGCGGGGAAAACTTCTTCAAAATCTTATGGAAATGCAACTTTTTCAAATTTCATTAAAGTTTTTTTTGGTAAACAGGGAGGCGCCGATGCTACTAAAACTGACCAGATTAATTCGTTCGGAAACCATCTTTTTTCTCAAAGTGTAAAAGCCGGAGGTGTTTTAGGTGATTTTACACTGAATGTTTACTGGCAAAATTATAACGAAGATGGTCCTATGAGATTCTTTTGGGGAGCTATGAACAAAGAAGATGGACTTTTTGGTTTGAGTATTAAAAACAGGAAAAGTAAACTGTTAAAGGGCTTTCTTTATGAATTTTTTTCTTCTACAGATCAGTCGGGACCTTACCACGATAAAGATGGTATGATATACGGCGGGAGCGATAATTATTTCAGCAACGACTACGGTAGTTGGTCATATTTTGGACGTACAATTGGAATACCTCTTATATCGTCAACATTATACAGTATTGAAGGGAATGAAAAAAAGATACGCGGGAATAACAATTTAGTGAAGGCTCATCATTTTGGAATTGAAGGGAACCTGAAATTTATTGACTATAAATTGTTGGGAACATACTCTGAAAACTATGGTTTACCTAAATCACCATTTCCTACACGTCGTCGAAATGCTTCTGTTTTGTGTGAATTCAACCGTAATTGGGGTAATGATTTCATAACTTCATTATCTCTGGGTGCTGACTATGGAAGTATGTACGGGAGAAATTTTGGAGCAATGCTTACTTTGAAGAAATCAGGAAATTTATTCCGTATGAGAGCGCCAAGAGTGGTGGTGAATCCTTTGTGGTAACCCCTGACCCCTAAAGGGGAAAAATAATTGAAGTCCATCAAAAAGCAAACATTATTTATTTAACAGATTGATTTTAGTAAATGACAAAAACAATTGAACGCAGATCCGATAACAATCGTAAGACTGATGTAGAATTTACCCGACAGACCGCAAATAGCGGTCGTTCGGTATCCGAGACCAAATGGATTAAATCTTGCAAGCAAGATTGGATTAAGATAAGTAACTGAAATCATCTCGCCAAAGGCGAGATGAAAATCCGTATAAAATCCGCTTTATCGGCGCAAATCAGCGTTCTATTTTCTTTAAAATCATTTATATATAAATTTTTATCATATACTTAGAAGATTGATATAAAATATGCATATTCAAGCAAATGGCACATGCGGATTCATTGGTGGACGCCAAGTCGACAAAAGAACATTCATGAAAGCGGATGAAAACTGATAAGTTTTCTTTTTGCGTCTTTAATATTAATCTGATTTTCCGATAAGATATCTTCAATTAGCGTCTTCGCGACTCTGCGAGATTATTAATATGCAAAATATACATATTTATAATATCGAAATTGGGTAACTATATTCATATTACATAGATATAAAAAAATTTTGTAACGAAGGAATGTATCTAATAAAAAGAAAAAAATAACTACAGCGAAATCTTAAAAAAATAATGCATATAACACTAATAGCGGGCGCAAGACCCAATTTTGTAAAGATTGCACCATTAATTCACGCAATAAAAAGAGCGCAGGCAGAAAAGAAGAATATTCTTTATCGATTGGTTCATACCGGTCAGCATTATGACAGTCGCATGAGCGATACTTTTTTTAAGGAATTGAATATCCCTGAACCCGATGTAAATTTGGGATGTGGTGGGGGCTCACAAGCTGAACAAACGGCTGCAATAATGGTGGCTTTTGAAAAAGACTTGATGGCAAATCCAACCGATATGGTTATTGTTGTAGGTGATGTAACTTCAACCATGGCATGTAGTATTGTAGCAAAAAAACTATGCACAAAGGTTGCTCACATCGAAGCAGGTATTCGTTCCTGGGATCTTAGTATGCCCGAAGAAATCAACCGAATAGTAACAGATGCGTTATGCGATTATTTTTTCACCACATCGGAAGTAGCCAACTGTAATATCCGAAATTCAGGAGTAAGCAACGATCGGATTTTTTTTGTAGGAAACGTGATGATTGATACTCTTTTGGCAAACATGAGCAGGTTTTCCAGACCTGAAATTTTTGATAGTTTGAATTTGAAAGAAAGGGAATACCTTATACTTACAATGCACAGACCGGCTAATGTGGATGAAGCTGCAAAACTTAGATCATTAATGACTGAGATTGTTAACAATGTAAATGATAAACCTGTAATTTTCCCCATTCATCCCCGAACAGCACGAATATTTACAGAACTTGGAATAAACGCTCCGAATTTGTTTATTGTTGATCCGATGAGTTACCTGGAATTTAATTATATGGTGCAAAATTCCAAAGCTGTTATAACCGATTCGGGTGGCATTACCGAAGAAACAACCGTTATGGGTATTCCTTGTATCACTATCAGGGATAATACCGAACGCCCTGAAACATGTACTATAGGTACAAATGAATTAATAGGAACCAATCCTACAGCCATTAAGCCTGCTTTGGATAAACTTTTTGCCGGTGAGTGGAAAAAAGGCGGCATTCCTGAACTCTGGGATGGAAAAACTGCTGGAAGAATAGTGAAAGTGCTGATGGAAATACCCCTAACCCCAGCCACGGCGGGCAAGTTCTAAAGGGGAATACGAAAGAAATGAACAAATACAAATGAACAAGGACAACACGAACGTGAAACGCCAAACGCGAAACGTAAAACGTGAAATGTGAAACTATAAACTAACATATATGCTAAAACACTTAATTCAACTAACGCTTATGGCAATTGCCGTTTTGTCAGTTTCGTGTAATAACGAAAAATCCGACACTCCACTCATCGGGAAGCAAAATCCTGTAATAAACAATGGACGCATGACTCCCGAAGTCCTTTGGTCGTTTGGACGAGTGGGAGGCTTAAAAATTTCGCCCGATGGAAAAAAAGCGCTTTTTACGGTTTCGTATTATTCAGTGGCTGAAAATAAAAGTAATTCTGAAATTTTTGTGATGAACGTGGATGGTTCAGACAAAAAACAGATTACAGAAACAGGGATGCGCGAAAGTTCACCGGTTTGGATGAGCGACAGTGAACATATCGCTTTTCTTTGTCCTGACAAACAGGGTGTTTCACAATTATGGATTATGAAAGCTGATGGATCGAAACCGAAGCAAATAAGCAGTAATGAAACTGGTATCAACGGATTTGCTTTTTCGCCCGATGAAAAGAAATTGTTGTATTTTGCCGATGTTAAATCAGGTAAAACTACAGCTGATATTCATCCTGATTTGCCAAATTCATCGGGAATTATTGTCGACGACCTTATGTACAAACACTGGGATGAATGGAAAACTACCATACCACATCCTTTTGTTGCAGATTTTAACGGTAAAAAACTGTCAGAAGGTAAGGATATAATGGAAAATGAACCTTACGAAAGCCCCATGAAACCTTTTGGCGGTATTGAGCAATTTGCATGGAGTCCCGATGGAAAAACTATTGCTTACACCAGCCGAAAAAAAACCGGAAAAGAATATGCTCTATCCACTAATTCGGATATTTATTTTTACGATTTGGAAACAGGTATTACTGTTAATAAAACCGAAGGTATGATGGGTTACGACCAAAATCCTGCATTTTCGCCTGATGGTAAATGGATGCTGTGGGAAAGCATGGAGCGGGATGGTTACGAGGCTGATAAAAACCGGCTTTTTATTATGAATATATCAACAGGTGAAAAAACCGACAAATTTGTTGCTTTTGACCAGAATGTGGAAGCTCCTGTTTGGACTGCCGACAGTAAATCCATATACTTCGTAAGCGTTTGGCATGCTGTGTCTCAAATTTATCGATTGGACATTGCCGATGGAAAAATAACAAAAATAACAGCCGGACAGCACGATTACGAGAAAGTACTTCCTGCCGGAGAACAATTACTGGCTATTCGTCAGTCCATGAGCAAGCCAAACGAAATTTACAGTGTTGAAATTGCAACAGGCGAAGCAACTGAACTGACTTTTGAAAACAAACATATTCTCGACCAACTTGAAATGGGTCACGTTGAAGAACGTTGGGTAACAACAACCGATAATAAGCAAATGCTAGTATGGGTAATTTACCCGCCTAAATTCGATCCTGCAAAAAAATATCCTGCTTTGCTCTACTGTCAGGGTGGTCCGCAGTCGGCTGTCAGTCAATTCTGGTCGTATCGATGGAATTTTCAATTGATGGCTTCCAACGATTATATTATCGTAGCTCCCAATCGTCGTGGATTGCCGGGTTTCGGTAAGGATTGGCTTGAGCAAATAAGCGGAGATTATGGCGGACAAAATATGAAAGATTATTTATCGGCGATTGATGATGTATCGAAGGAACCTTATATTAATAAAGACTGTTTGGGATGTGTTGGCGCTAGTTATGGCGGGTTTTCGGTTTTTTGGCTTGCCGGTCATCACGAAAAACGTTTCAAAGCATTTATTGCCCATGATGGGATGTTCAATTTGCCGCAACAGTATCTCGAAACTGAAGAAATGTGGTTCGTAAACTGGGATTTGGGTGGCGCTTACTGGGAAAAACACAATGCCGTGGCACAACGTTCGTATGCCAACTCACCGCATCTTTTTGTGGACAAATGGGATACGCCAATACTGGTGATACACGGTGAGAAAGATTATAGAATATTGGCTTCACAAGGTATGTCGGCTTTTAATGCTGCAATCCTTAGAGGAGTTCCGGCTCGTCTTCTTGTATTCCCCGATGAGAATCACTGGGTGCTCAAACCGCAAAACGGAATTTTGTGGCAACGTACTTTTATTGGATGGCTGGATAAGTGGTTGAAAGAATAAAAAATAATTTAAGTGTTAGAGTTCAGGAATAATACGATTTTTGCAAAACAACGTTTTTTTAGGAATAAAAATTATTTTTTTCAATTTTTATTTTGAAAGTTTTTGAAAAAAGTACTATCTCGATAAATTCCAGGAAAATTTAAAATGAAGTAAATGAAAAAACTTCGGATTACTGAAATGAATCGACTTTCGGCCGAAGAATTCAAAGCAGAGCAGAAAATTCCGCTTGTTGTGGTGCTTGATAATGTAAGGAGTCTGAATAATATCGGATCGGTTTTTCGCACTTGCGATGCTTTTCTTTCAGGCATGGTTTATCTTTGCGGTATTTCAGGCACTCCACCCAACGCCGAAATTCATAAAACGGCACTCGGAGCTGAAAATTCTGTGGAGTGGAAGTATTTTCCCGACACAATGGAGGCAGTTCAAGTTTTGAAGGATAATGGTTATATGCTCATAGCTGTTGAACAGGCTCATGGCAGTACCATGTTGCCTGATTTTTGTACTGAAACAGGGAAAAAATATGCTGTGATTTTGGGTAACGAAGTAAAGGGAGTGCAGCAGCAGATAATAGATTGTTGCGACATGTGCCTCGAAATTCCACAATATGGTACCAAGCACTCGCTGAATGTGAGTGTAACAGCAGGCATTGTAATTTGGGAGTTTTTCAAACATTTAACTTGATCTATTTATACAATTCTTTATCCAGCATGAAACGTGTGAATTTTGCTTTGTTGATTTCTGTGATTTTAAATTTGATTTTTGCAGCAATCATTGTATTCTGTACAATTCATTTTCGTGACCAAATTTTTAAAAAACTGACTGCAAACAGGAATTATACCATAGTAATGTTTGGAAATTCATTAACTTCGCAGGGCAGATGGACCTTGGAGCTGAAAAGAAGTGATATCAGAAATTCAGGTTTCCCGGGCTATACTACTTTTAATTTTCTGCAGGCGCTCGATAAGGAAATAATCAGACACAATCCTAAACTGTGTTTTATTGAGGGTGGAATAAATGATTTGGGTCTTGGAGTGCCTTTGGAAAGT
>CAYQWD010000095.1:0-8358 GCA_964420955.1 uncultured Paludibacter sp.
TGATGATAGTAATGCAAATTTAACTCTAAAAACAAAAAAATGGATGTGTTAAATTGACTTATTTCGTTGTATATTTTGATTTTAATCTATTTTTAACTTAAAACTGTTAATTTTTCCTGCATGATCCGTTGTTAACACTATCACTACTGTATTTTTATATTTATTCAAGTCAGATATTTCGGGGGTATCTGCTACTTTGAGCTTTTTTCCGGAAATATCAAAAATTTCTACATGTCTTATTTCGGGGTTCAAAGTTAATTTTCCATTATTTAACATGAAGGGAGTTTTTTCATTGTCAACGTTTTGAATACCCGTAATGGAAGTTGAAAAATTGCTTAGTACACCCAAATTGCTTAGCGCTCTAATTTCAAATTTACCAGACAAACCGCTAATATCATATTCCGTTGTATTTGAGACTCCTATAAATTTATTGTTGAAGAAAATCATAAAAACATTAACTCCGCTTACATGATTCCATTGCAATAAATTATTATTAATTTTCACGTTGACAGGCGCCTCGGGGGCAACACTTAATCCAATTGGCTCAAACGTGGTTGTGAACGATCTTGCATAAACTGCTGCCGTACTTAAGTGGTTATCAACATCCTGTTTAGGTAACTGATAACTCCAACTTACGCGTTTTGAAACATCTATGAGATTTCCATTCAAATCCCTACTGTTATACTCGGCAAAACAAGCAGTCAAATAAGTGGTAGAGCCCATTGTAGCCCATCCTGAAGAGTGAACCTGATTGGAAAGTTTGCAGTTCAGAAAAGCGCTTCCGGCAAAATCGCCCCACGGACGACCCAAGTAAAATGAATTTGCCGGCACACTTGCTGGGCCTAGTATAGTGCAGTTTCTGAAAATAAAACCAAGCCTTATAAAAATTCCGGCTACAGTTGATGCTTTAGGTACAGTGGCAAAGCTATCTTCGGGCGCTGTGATATAACCGCCGCTTCTTGTACAATAAATTGTGCAATCATCAAAAAACAAAGTTCCGCCGGCATATATAAAATCAACTGCACCCTCAACCCAACAGTTAAGCAAATAACCGCGTGTACCTTTTTTGGAGCGATAAGTATCCTGATAACCGATAAGTTTGCAATTTTTCAGAATTGCCATATCTCCTGCAGTGTAAAGCGCTAAAGCCTGACCGGTATTTCCGGCAGAATTTTGAAAAGTTACATTTTCAGCATAAAAGTTTCTGGAGTAAACCTGAAAAGTACAGGTCTGTTCAAATGTTGACACTGCCGGCATAGCTTTATCGTATGTAAGAATAACACTGTCGGCATTTTCACCAATTATTGAAATTAATTTTGTTGATGCTGCAGCTTTAGAGCCTATGCTTGTTTGCCCGTAATATGTGCCGTTTTTGATAAAAATATAATTTCGAACACCTTCAGGGCAAGCATCAATTGCCGCTTGAACAGTTGTAAAATGACCGCTTCCATCCTTTGCAACAATATAATTAGCCGAATGAAGTTCAAAACTGAAATATGTGAAAATTATTACCAGTGCCGATACTATTTTTGTTCGCAGTAACATTATCTAACAATTATTTTTTGATAAATTTTAAAAGTGATTCATTATTTGACGATGTTGTAACTTTAAGCAAATATACGCCGCTATAAAGACTGTTTACATCAATTTTTTCGATATTCTGATTTATGAACTGTTTTAAAGTTCTACCTGATAAATCAGTAATTTCAACTTTAATAATATTGGAATCAGAGAAAAGAGAAATCAAATTATTGTTCAAAGCAAAAGAAACCTTGCTGTTTTGCACAGGATTTTCTACACTTGTATTAAATTTTAATTCTATTTGCTCGCCAACCAAACCATTCAGGTAGACTTCCAGAGCTGTATAGCCCGAAAGCGTAATTTTGTTGCGGTCTTCGGCATCAATCGGGCTTAAACCATTGGCTGTTTCCCATGCATCATCCATCCCGTCCTTATCGTTGTCGGTTATGGTATTATAGGTTTGATAAGTTGGATATCCTCCACACTGGCTCGGATTATCAATTATTCCTGTTAATCGCCAGTTGTTAAAACTGCCGTTATGCGTAGCAACACCTTCCCGCACTTCCCGCATAATTCTTCTATCAACAGTATCGCGCGGAAAAGCGCCTGCCTTGTTCAATACAGATTTATATGCATCATGCGCGCTTTCCATAACTATTGACTCCTTAATTGCGAATGGAGTAAGCACAGCTAAATGTCGCATTTCAACTTTATAAGCTGTAACAGCTGCAACATAAGCCGATATATCCAAACCGTTCCAGTTATTTGAATTTAATGATGCATTTGCTGTTCCTTCAATAAAATTACCACTCAAATGATATTTTGTAAAATGTAGCGAATCTGTTCCTACAAGTGTACTCCATGATGCACCCGTAAACCACGATTTTTTTGTACCATCATACGCAGGTCCTGGTTTATAATAATTGTTTTGAAAATTTATACGGCTCGAACCCCATTTGTTCCGTTCGTTTTCACCACCATAACATGCATTAGCTTTACCCCAGTTATAATTTACATTATTTACAAAATTTATAAACTGATGATTGTCAATTCCATCGGAACAACCAAATCGAGGGCTACGTGAAACTGTGTGAGCAATCAGATTATGGTGAAAAGTAGTATTGACACCACCAATTACAGGTCCGTAGGCTCGACTTCCTTTTGGATGTCCGGCAGCGTATAATCCTTCTGAAAAAATACACCATTGAACTGTTTGATTTAAATTATTGTACATTCCAAGCGCTTCTTCAGCCGACCATGAAAAAGAACAATGATCGATAATGAAATTTCCACCGTTTTCCAGGTTGAAGGGTGCGCCTGCAATATAAGTTCCATCCGCATTACTGCCAACACGAAAACGTAAATGACGAACTATAACATTATAACTCCCGCCTAAATTAAAATTTGCACCTTTAATACAAATGCCATCTCCGGGCGCAGTTTGACCTGCTAAAGTTACATTATTTCTTTTAACTCTGATAGGCACAGTTTTTAAATCGATAATTCCTGAAACTCTGAAAACTACCGTTAACGGGCTTCCTGAATGCTGCTTTAAAGCCCACCGTAAACTTCCAACAAGGTTACCAACGCCATCATCTTCAGTTGTGGTTACTTCTATCACTTTTCCACCTCTGCCTCCTGTAGCCCACTTGCCATAACCTTCGGCTGTGGGGAATGCAGGTATTTGAGAATTTGCACCCAAAAACGAGAATAAGAATAAAAACTGAACAAATGTAAATTTAAATTTTTTCACCATGTTATATTATTTTGTATTAGTTATCTAAAAAACGTAAAATATGGCATATTGTACTCAAATAATGTAAGGTTTGGTTTTCGTGAGAATATTGTTAATCACGGAAATCAGAAGGGAAGAAATATTTCAAAAAAAATGAATTACATTTATTTTGTATTTTAAATCACTACTGACCGATAAAAAATAGTTTGAATTAATTTTTTTAGCTTGTTAAATTCCTCACTATGTTCGGAATGACAGACAATCAATAAGTTAGGTTTTTGGGAGGAGGCAGGTTGGCGGCTTCTCCGTCAACCTGCCTCCTTCCAACCATCATCAATACAAAGCATTGTCATTCAGAGCGTAGCGAAGAATCTCAGATGTTTAGTCGGTTAGTAGTGATTTTAAATAAAAATTGGCAGACTTAAAAAGAATTAGCATGTAGATTACTTTTTAACAACATCTTTTAATGATTTTCTCACGTGTTTTTCAGCAAATTTTGAGTGCAGAAACAAAAATAACAGACTTAGAACAACAAATAGTTGCAATCAATCATAACTTCATGTTGAAAATGAAAAAATTCAATTGTATAAAAAAGGGAAAGCAGGCTGAAAATTTATTTCAGCCTGCCAATATTAAATTATTCAAAAGGATTGAATGCCCCGTTTTGCCAACCGAATGATTGTAACACAGCCGGACTGCGGGCAATAATACTCGATGGGATATCGAAGAAATTAAAATTACCAGTACTTGTAGTTTTTAATTCATCTGAAGTTGTAACACAAATATAATTTATTCTTTTTTCGGCAGGTGCAACTGTAACAGGATTTGCATTGAAATATTTAAAAATATTTACATGGGCAATTGTATCCCGTGCGTTTGGTGTCATGAGCATTATTGAGTCCCGAGCCACATTAATTGCAGTAAAGTTTAAGCCTGATCCTCCTTTTCGCCAACCATTCAGTTTGAAAATTTTTGTTCCCAAATCATCGGTAAACATATTTCGGCGTCGCAAATCGTGAAAACGATGTCCTTCGAATGCAAATTCCACGCGCCGTTCGTTCATAACTATTTCGATTGGTGAAAATCCGGCTGCTATATTTGCATTAAATCCATAACTGCCATCAGCGCCAGGATCAATACCTGCTCTTTCCCTGATTTGTTTCACACATTCAATGCCAAGAGCAGAATTATTTCCTTCATATTCAAAAGCACATTCTGCCAAATTCAGCAACACTTCGGCGTATCGAATATGAACCCAATCGGTCGATGATTTTCCAAAATCAGTTCTGTTAAGCAATGGATTGACCATTTTGCGGTTCATAAAACCTGTTGTAGTAGTTTTATCCACAGTTGTGTTTTCGCCATAATAGGTAGTGTTATTCCGTCGCTTAAAATTGAAAATCCAAAGTCGTCTAGTGGTAGATCCTTCGAGTGGATAATAACAGCCGTTGTAAGCTATGGTTGCATAAAAACGCGCATCGCGATTTAAATAAAACTTGCCCCTAACGCCACCGTTACCGGTAAAAGTTCTTGTATCCTTTGCTGTAGCGCTATACTGAAAAGGCAAGCTTCCATCGCGCATGGGAAATGAAATAACCAAATCCCACGAGGGTGCCAAACTGGGGCGTGAGCCTGTTAATTCGCCAGGACAAACACTACTTTCATATCCATGCATTTTTACATTCAGGAAAAATGGAGTAACCATAATCACTTCATTATTTCTAACATTAGACTTTTTCGTCAGAAAAATTTGATTCATATCACGTCGCACAGGCCACATTGCAGTACTGTCGACTGTTACATTCATCAATCCATGCCCATCGGCTGTACAAATTTCTCTTGCTTTCAAGTTTGCATCAAAAGCATCTTTCCAACGAGCTGTTTTTATTGCAGCATCTGTATTTAACGGCGTGAATTGCGGACTTGCATAATATAAAAGTACTCTTCCTTTTAATGCAGCAGCCGCTGAGCGTGTTATACGGGAATACTCATTTACTGGCCAGAATTTAGGTAAATTATTGATGGCTGAGTCAAGATCTTCTTTTATAAAGGCTATACATTCCGATGTTTTATTTCTGGGCGCATTTCTTATAATATCCGGGCTTTCGAAAGAAACCGGTTTTTTCATGTAAGGCACTCCTCCATAAGCACGAACCAAACGCCAGTGTGACCATGCCCTGAAAAATGCCAACTGACCATAACAACGTTTTCTTGCTTCGCCTGTTAAAGCAGAACGTTCAAGCGCTTCGAATCCAATGTTTACAAAGCGGATAATATTGTAAGTACTTGAATATATATCCACCTGATTAATGTTTAAAGCCCCGATCATTAGATTTGAACTCATGTTGGTAGTTTCATCCGATACATTGGCTAATGAGGTTGTCATATCTTCACCTCCAAAAGAAGTATGGCATAAACCATATATTGTGTTCAGAAATAATTTAGCCGACTCTTCGTTGTCCCAAATTCCGGGATTTATTGCAGATTCATCCTTAATATCAAGAAAATCGCTGCAAGAACTCATTGAAAGTGTCAAAATTAATCCTGTGATGTATAAGAATTTTCTTTTCATGATTTTTTTATTAATTAAAATGAAACATTTAAACCAAGATTAACTGTGCGTATCATTGGATAATCAGACCAAAAACCTACACTTGCATCTTTGTATGGAAAAGGATTTATGATGGTTATTAAGTTTGATGCCTGCATAAACACTCTGAAACTACTTATATCCAGTTTTTTTGAGAAATCCTTGGGTAAGGAATACGAAACATTCATCGATTTCAATCGCAATTCGTGCCCATTGCGCATCCAGAAAGTTGACCTGTTATCTCTTAAACTCTTATTATCCAGACGTGGATATTTTGCATTTGGATTATCTTCTGTCCAGTAATTTCCGTACCATTCGCGTAATTGATTGGAATTAGCTGATAAAAAAGCTCCTGTTCGTCCGCCTCCGGATGCCGATGTCCAAAAACCTTTTTCAAACAACACATCGTTGCCAAATGCTCCATTAAAAAGAAAGTCGCAAGCCAATTCTTTGTATTTGAATCCTACTGAAAAACCATAATTGAAAGGATTAAAACTGTATTTACTAATTATCCTGATATCATTTTCATCAATAATTCCATCGGGAGCGCCATCGCGCCACTTTCCATCGGCATCTTTGTAAGGTGCACTGCCGATATCCTTAAACATCAACATACCTGGTTTCATTTGCGATTCGGTTACTCCCAATGCTCTTACAGTGCCTGTTTTTCCGTAATATGCTTCATAATTAGCTTTCAGTGTATTGATATAATTATCAATATCTTCTTGTGTACGTGCCAAACCTAAACAAGTATATCCAACTTCACCTTGCGCTGTTTTACGTTCTTCATCTTTCCATGTACCAATCACACCGGGGCTTTGATATTTTTTAATAACGTAATTTATAGCATAAGACAGGTTTCCTGAGATATAAACATTAAAGTTTTTTGTCAGATTTTTGTTCCATTTCAGTTCCAGTTCACCTCCCCAGGCACTTTGAATTCCGTGATTTAGCTTTGGAATTGTAGCTCCCGATAATCCTGCAGATTGTGGAAAATCACTTTGCGGTGAATCCAGAATGTCGGTTGTATATTTGTAAAATGCATCAATGCCAACAAAGAATTGATCGAACAAATCCATGTCAACCCCCAGGTTGTAGGAGTCGGTTTTTTCCCATGTTGAAGAATAGAATACAAGACCTGTATTTTTTGGTGTAACTGCTGTTGAAGCGCTTGTTCCGCCAATGTAAACCCCATTTGTGTTTATACTATAACTGTATCTCCATTGGTTGGCAGTTGCTTTATCGTTGCCCAAGCGTCCGGCAGATGCACGAAGTTTCATACTGTTGATAACTTTAATATTTTCTTTAAAGAAATCTTCTTCAGAAATTCTCCATGCAATAGATGCTGAAGGGAATAAACCCCAACGATAACCGGGTGCAAAATTTGTAGAAGCATCATAACGGGCAGCACCTTCAAATATATATTTATCAGCATAAATATAACTCAAACGGCTAATAAACGACTGTCTTCTGCTTTTTGTATTAATTGACGAATTCACTTCCTGCCCGACAGTTGAATACCCATTCATAACATCATAATAAGGTATGATAACACCGTATCTTAATCCTCTCAAACCATCACCGCCTCCTTCTGATTGCTCGTACATTAGAAAACCCGAAACGTTGTGATTGCCAAACTTATTGGCATAAGAAATTTGCGGATTAATCTGGTAACTATAACTGTTTGAACTTGATGCAAAAATCCTATTATTGTTTTCGACGGTATAGATATAATTTTTATCGGTTACAGGTACGCGTGTGTTCGAGAAAATGTGTGGATAATAGGTTTCCTTTTCAAACGAATATAAATTATACGGACGCGTAACTTCCACACCTGCATTTGCCGATCTGCTGTAATTTCCGGTAACAGAAAGTTCTAAACCTTTTACCTGCGGCACTTTATATTTAAGACTTATTGAAGAAACAGTGCCTTGGGATTTCGAGGTATTGTACGATCCAGAATTTAACAATTCAAGTACATTTATTCCGGTTTGTGTATATACAGGTAAACCATCGATATAAGGAGCAATCCAACGTGGTGTACGAATTAACTCGCTAAAAGTTCCATACATTCTGTCGCCTTCGGTGTCGAGCTGGTTTTTTGGCGTTTTAGTGTCTCTTTGCGTGAAATCCATAGAAAAAGTACCCGATAAACTTTTCGTGAATTTTACATCAACGCCGAACCGCAAGCCGAATCTGTTTAAATGAAGTCCCTTAAAATTTCCGTTTGCAAATAAATAATTTCCTCCTATGAAGTATTTTACATCTTCGGATCCACCACTTACGTTTAATGTATGTCGGGTATTTATTGCATCCTGCCAGCCCATCTCAGCCCAATCGTAATTCAAGGTTTTCAGTTTCTGCAATTCACTATCGCTGAAAATATCCATTTTTGACACATCGCCCCCTGAGTATTTTAGCGTCTGATAAGCCAGATCGTTCAATGCTACAGCTTGTTCGTAAGCGCTCATCATTTCGGGCATTTTTACACCCTGACTTATACCCAAAGATG
>CAYQWD010000096.1:0-8298 GCA_964420955.1 uncultured Paludibacter sp.
TGTCGAAGTTCAACATTTCAGGAACAGAAGCAGGTTCATTGTATTCAATTTTTTATGGCGCAATTTACGTACTTGCCCTCGTTGGTGGTATCATTGCCGACAGATTACGTAATTACAAAGGCACCATCATAGCCGGTTTGCTGGTTATGTCGCTCGGTTACATTCTTTTATCAATGCCAACGCTCATCACAACCAAGTACATTGCCCTGGCAGCTTTATTGGTAATTGCATTTGGAAATGGTTTGTTTAAAGGTAACCTGCAGGCACTTGTAGGTCAAATGTACGATAATGACGAATTCAGAAACAAACGCGACTCAGGATTCCAGATTTTTTACATGTTTATTAATATCGGTGCCATGTTTGCACCTTTCCTTGCAACCTGGGTGCGCAATACATTTGTTAAAATGCAGGGGTTTGCATACAATGCCGATCTTCCGGGATTATGCCACCAATATCTGGATGGTAAAATGACACAAGATGTTATTAATGGTCGTTTTAGTGAATTAGCAACTAATGTATCAAATGGAGTTTTACCTGCTGATCTTACAGCATTTTCAAATGGTTATCTTGATGCATTTAACACTGGATTCCATTATGCTTTTCTAACTGCAGTTGTAGCTATGGGAGTTTCTCTGTTAATATTCCTGACAACTAAACGTCATTTACCCACACCAAAAGCTAAAGAAAAACATAATCCTAATATTTCTGCAGAAGAAATCCATAAAAATGCCAAAGAAATCCGTCAGCGAATTTATGCATTGCTCGCGGTTTTCGGAATAGTAATTTTCTTCTGGTTTTCATTTCATCAAAACGGGCTTACGCTTACAATGTTTGCAAAAGATTACACTTTATTAGGTGGAATTTTTAACTCAGCAGAAATTTTCCAGTCTATTAATCCATTTCTTGTTGTGTTTATGACTCCAATAATTATAGCCATTTTCAACCGCTTAGCCAAAAAAGGAAAAGAACCATCGACACCCAAGAAAATTGCGATTGGTATGGGCATCGCTGCATTGTCGTTTGTAATTATGGCAGTTGGTTCTATCGGACTTCCGCTATTAAAAAATGTAACAGCTCAGGGCGGATTGCCGGATGCAGCAAGAGTAACTCCTTGGCTACTTTTTGCAACTTATTTCATACTTACAGTTGCCGAATTATTTATTTCACCACTCGGACTTTCATTTGTATCAAAAGTAGCGCCACCACACATGCAGGGACTTATGCAGGGAGGCTGGCTAACGGCAACGGCTATTGGTAATTTCTCACTGTTCCTCGGTGCCATGATGTACGAGAACATTTCCATTTCTATTACGTGGACTGTGTTCGTTGCTGTTTGTCTTGTTTCGATGTTTATTATGCTTGGTATGGTAAACTGGCTCGAAAAAGTAGCAAAATAATTTCTTATTTTTTACTAAACGAAAAAAGGAACTCAAAGAGTTCCTTTTTTTGTCCGGATCAATTTAATATCATTAATTAATTTTGTAACATTAATTTCTTCAAGTTCAGTGTTAATTATTAAATCAGCTAAATGTAAGATTTCTTTTTCATTTATCTGATTTTTCATTCTCGATTTTACATCAATTTCCGTTAAATTATCTCTTTCTATTACCCTTCTTATTCTTTCATTTTCAGAAGCCGTTATTAAAATTAGCATATCTACCAACTTGATTAAACCACTTTCAAAAATAACAGCAGATTCGACAAATACAAATTCATTATTATTATGCTTTTTAATAAAAGTATCAAAATGTGAAAGTACAGCAGGATGTACAATTTGAGAAAGTTTTTTCAACATTTCAGGATTATCGAAAACTATAGATGCTATTTTTTTTCGATCAAGTTTTCCGGCTTTGTAAGCGTCTGCGCCGAATAAATCAGATATTTTATGGCGAACAATTTCATTTTGGTTTAGAATATTTCGAGCTTCAGCGTCCGAATCGAAAACAGCAAAACCTTCGTTGCGAAGTTTTGCTGCAAGTGTAGACTTTCCACTTCCAATCCCACCGGTAATACCAACAATAAGAGATTTCTGCATTTATGATAATTGTTTAAAATCCGAAACTAAAACCCAAAGTAAGTGTGGTATTTTTACCTTGCAGAAATGCAGGTGAAAACATATTGAGATAGCCTTGCGCATCGCGCAAAATTTCAGATTCATCATATTGAATTGGTGTAGATGTTAAATCATACCCCTGAATATTTGAGTTTACAAGGTTTACAATGGCAAAAGCATTATTAAAAACTTCATATCGAACATTTAATGCATAACTACGGTTCGACCATGAAATTTCACCTAAGGAAGGCTGACTTAGAAAAATTTTTGTCTGATCCATTTTTAGTGAATTACGGCGCAGGTAAATATATTCATTTCCATGTTTAGCATCGGTAAGCGAAATATCGATAATTAGCCCTTTTAAAGGTTTATATTTAATTGCTGTGTAAATTTCTTGAGAATTATCGCCCATGTAATGTCCAAGATTATAACTATTGGAAGACCAAGCAAGTGAAGGTATCGAATGTTTATATGTAATTATTCCGGTTCGTGTAAATTCAGCAACTGCAGATAAATTTTTGAGTGGAAAATTGGTAAGCTGTGCTCCTAGTTTAAACGATCCTGGATTTTTTTCAGCGCTCGAAGGTTTGAAACGTGAAAACTCAATCTCGTCGAAAAAAACCGAAGAATACAAATGCAAATGTTTAATATTTCTTGAACTAACATTAAAAAACACCTGTGAATTCTGATTTTCTATTTGTAAACCTTTGGTCAGGGTATGATCCATGGATTTGTAAAACGCTACAGGTACAAAATATGCCGGATGCACATTATTTTCGGAATATATAATTGAATTTCCGGCAGAAATTTTGAGTTTTGGAATGGGCGTAAATGTAAATAAATTAGCTGCGATATATTTATTAGTCTGTCGGTATTTTCTTTTTCCGACGTTATCAACATAATAGCTTGTGCTATCCAAAACATTAGAAACAAGCCAACCATGAATATAATTTAATTCAAACCAGTTAACAGGTTTTACCTGTAAATTTATCATTGGAAACGAAGGTGCTCGTCCCGAAAGAATAATTGCACCATGATTGTTATCGCCCCAAACTATATTATCTTTCACCAAACCCACCGAAAGCCATTTATTAGCATATTTAATACCGCCGCGCGAATCGCTAAAATCTCCTCCCGATGATGATTCTTTATATTCATAACCCGGAAAATCGTTCAGATATGAAGGTCGGGCTAACAAATCACCTTCAATAGAAATATCGCGCAAACTGCCATAAATACTTAGGTTTTTACCAATCATCGATTCAAACGAAGCTCCATACCAGCGCTTTATTATGTTTCCATTCCTGTTTGATATAATATGCATACCAAGGATTGGAAGAATTCGAGCACGAAAAACCGAATCGGAAAAGTGAAGTGCGGGCTGAATTAATGAAAGATCGGTATTTGCATTTCTGAAAAGTCTTATTTTGGAATCAGGCAATTCGGAAGTTTCAATTGAAAAATCATTCAAATAGAATCTTACTTCGGC
The DNA here is from genome assembly GCA_964420955.1 of uncultured Paludibacter sp. GTDB lineage: Bacteria > Bacteroidota > Bacteroidia > Bacteroidales > Paludibacteraceae > Paludibacter. Next base: position 3,543 of record CAYQWD010000096.1, read on the forward strand.
CGACTGTCGTTTTGAAAGTAAATTGTTTTTCTTAGAAGCTTCTAAAAGTTTTTCTGCTATCAGCATTCTACTGGATGGTTTCACAGCAGTATTGATTTCAATAATTCCATCGTTAGCCAGTTCATCCATCAATTCGTAAATACTATTGTAAGAAATATGTTGAGGAATATCTTGTGCAATTCCTTTGCCTGTTGTTACAAACAATAATGCTAGTAAAAAGTAATTGAATTTTTTATAAAAAATCATGCGCTACGAGCTTTTTTAATAAATATATTACGTAAAATCAGAAAAAAATATTTTACATCGGTCTTAAACACTCCATTTACTTCGCACTCATTTAAATATTTTAGTTCTGATAATTGAATTTCATCGAGTGTTTTAGGCAAATCGGCATAAAATGGAGGCATTAATCCGGGTTTATATAATGTGCGTTTTTCTTGTAATTCAAAACTGTACAAGTTGAAATAATGCTGACTAAGTGGTCTTACACCCACTAATTTCATTTCACCCCGTAGCCAGTTATAAATCATAGGCAACTCATCCAACCAGTATTTTCGCATAAATCTCCCAATTGTATTTATTCTGATATCACGATAAAATTTTCCACCAGCCTGCAAATTATTTTTATTATAAATATATGATTGAAGATATTCAGAATAAGGATACATGGTTCGCATTTTATAAACATCGAACATAATTCCGTTTTTGCCCATTCTCCGAAGCTTTATGAAAGGTCCGTATACCTTTTGTGTAATTGGTTCGGGCTGATTAATTCTTTGGGCAAAAACAAAGCACAAACCATCAACTTTCAATTCTTTTATCACCTCGAAACCGAAGCAAAACAATCTTCCCATCACTTCAGTTTTGGAAAGTATTCTGTTTTTTCCCTTAGTAATATCAAAATATAACCGTCGGAAAAGTTGAATTTTTGGTATAAAACGTTTGAATAAATAATCGAAAAAATAAATAATGGCGCCCAAAATTGAAGAATATTTTTGAAAAATTCGCTTTTTATGAGTACTTTTCGATTCAAAGCAGCAAACAATTTTTCCTTTGTCAGGTAATTTTTCATTAATTAAAGAAAATAAGCTGTTAATACTTCTTATATTATTTAATTTTTCCAATTGTATAAATACATCATATTGAAAATCGGGTACAGATTTTAAATCAAAAAAATTAGCAGAAAATAAAACTTTAGTATTACCACTGTGTAAATCAACGTTTTTTTTGATAATATTCAGAATTTTATCACCAGCAAAAGTTCTAATTGCAATACACAAATCGGTAAAACTTTTTACATCTAATTCAGGAAGTTTTTTTACAACTGCATTTTCCCTTGTATTAACCTTAACAGAATGATTTTCGTATTCAGTTGCATACAACCATGCAAATATCACCGAATAAACCAATGTGTTAGTTATATAAACGCCAGTAGTGTAGGCTATTAGCACATTAAATGAATACTTGTACGGAAAAAGTAAACTTGACAATAACCATGAAAGACCGAAAACGAACAGGGAAACATACAGTATTTGAAATAAAGCATCGAAATAGTTTTTTGATAGCAATGGTAAATATCTGCCAAAAAAATAAGAAAACAATAACCAAACAATCATGTAAAAAATTATTCCCTTGGCATATTTTTCGTAGGGAGTAGCTGTGGTAAGCGGAAACCACTCAAACATAACCAAAATACTCAATAACAGTATGAGTAAATCTACAATAATATATTTAAACTGAGGTTTGTAAAATAGCTTCATCTTTATTTTCTAATTTTCAAAAGTATTCTTTTGGCAATATTTTTAAGGTTTTGTCCTGAAAATTCAAGAAACCATTCCAGTTTATTGTCTGTCCATCTTTGAGGATGGGTTGTAATCATTATTGGATTTTGATTGCGCGAATTCTTTATCCAATTGATAAGATCAATTGTAGAATGTACTGACACTAACTTATTTTGGTTAAAACCCATTTTTTTATCTCGTATGTTAAACTTATCACCATCCCACATACGGGCAGTGTCAGTAAAATAACAATAATCTTCATTGTTCAGAAAATCGAAATATGGTTCTCCAATAATATCATACTTACAATAATTATTCATTTCCCAGATTAATCTGTTATCATATTTTGAAACCGGACTTCCATGCATACAAATGGTTTTTACCGGATAATATTTTCTGAAATAATTCAAATGCTTTTCAAAATGATCTGTTGCTTTTGCTCTGTCACCTTTCATCAACGAAAGATCTTCGTAATGATATCCTATTTCATGTCCAAGATTGGCTATTTGTTTTATTATTTCAGGCTGATTGCTCTGAGGAACCACACGAAAATAATAAGTAGATTTTATATTTTTATCAGATTCTATACGGGCAGTTTTCAGTGAGTTAATTGCCTTTAAATCCACATCGTGTCGTAAAATGACAATTTTTCCTGTTGGTTTTGCCTTACACCATTCTTCAAAAGTGTAAAATTGATATTCTTCATCTTTCAAAGTAGTAAGCAGTTCTGCATATATTTGTAGCGTGAAATCCATATTAAAGGTTGATAAAAAATAAATTATAAAATTATAACAATTTTCGTAAAAATTGTTCAGTTTGAAAACTAAATTTTATATTCTGAAATAATTGAACAAATTTTTTGAACTTTGTCAGCAGGATACTTATAATGAGTCGGAAATGTGATTAATTTTCTGATTAAAATTTCATAATTTTGGCAATCACCATCTTTGTAGCCAAAATAAGGGATAATTTTTCTCATCTGAGTAAAATGCTTACCGATTTCTATTCCCCTTGATTGAGCAAAAGCAATAAACTTATCAGGATTTTCAATAAATGCCGGCAACATGAAGTTATTTGCTTGGTTACTAATTACCGGAAAAGAAAATAATCTGTGTGTCTTCAATTCATTTTCAATTTTCAGTGCATTTTTGCACTGTGTATTCCTGTATTTTTCTATATTTTTTAATTCGGAATATAAAATGAATTTTGCAAACGGGTAGCCTTTTCTTATATTGTCAAAATTGGGAAATTGATATTGTTTATGTTTTGTTTTTTGTTTGAATAATTTAGTTAAAAAACTATATACTAATATATTATGCAAAAATACAAGGATAATATTATTGAATATGGCTGCAAGTGTTTCAATTATTGATGGTTTTGGAATAGTGAGATAAGATTTTTTACAATTTTCAATAAATTGAAGATTGTTTACCGACAAATATCCTCCGTTAAAAACAGAAGGAAATTTTGCAATTCCGTGCGAAAAAAAAGAAGCATCGCCATCTGCTCCCACATATTTACCATCAAATTTGCTCAAGAAAGCATGACAACAGTCTTCAATGATTATCAGTTCTTTTTTTAATGATTTTATTGCTTTTATATCTGCAGAATTGCCAAAAGTATGCGTTACAATCAATATGTCAATTTGATTTAATTTGCTCTTTAAGGCATCCATGTCAATAAGCAAATCTGTATTTATATCAATGAAAATAACTTCACATTCTGCTTTTTTTATCGATTCAAATACAGTATTACAGGTTAAGGGTTGCACTCCAACTCTAGTTCCCTTTTTAAATTGGCTCAGAAAGAACTGAAGGGCGGCATGTCCGCTGTTAAAGAAAAAAAAAGGTTTGAAAGTGGAAGTTATTTCTGACGCATCATTTTTATCGAGTTTATATTTTGAAAACAAACAAAACCAAGCATAATGAAGCAATATATTAACCGGAAAGTAATAATTCAGTCTGGGTTGTACCAAATTTAGTTTTTTCATTTATAATACTTTAATAACGAAATAAAAGTTTTCCCCAAATAAAAAAGCAATGGTTTGCTTATATATATAAACCTTCCGTGTTCTACAAGTTTTCCTCCAAATTTTGCCTTAAATTCACGCACTCCATATCCTTCATTTGGCTTGCCTGCTCCCATCATGTCGAACATTTTTAAACCATTTATCGAAGCATATTCTATAGCTGCCCAGGTGGCTATTGTCGATGGATAAACATTTTTGTACTTTCCATCAAGCCCGCATACATACCATTCATAAATAATCTTGTTGTTTAGCACAACGCATACGCTACCACCAATCACTTCGTTCTGGTATTTGATAACAAAAAATTTTGAAAAAGGTTTTGATACTAACTTCAAAAAAAATTCGTAATCAAAAAGTGGAGTTTTAATTTTGGTTTTATACAAATTATTTAAAATCACATAAAATTGTTGCAAATCTTCAGTGGATTTACTTTCATACCAAATTGTACCATTTTTTTGAGAAACTTTTATGTCTCTGCGCTTTGTTGAACTTAAGTTTTTAAAGGCAGTATTATAGTCATCTGTCGAGATATGAAAATTTAAATGTGGATGGTACTTAAATCCTGATTTTTCAAATATCTGCTTATATTTATTGTATGAATTATAATTTCTAAATTCAATATAAATAGACTTTGGTGATATGAAGTTTGTTAAAGCATCGAGAAGTGAAGTTAATGCCTTATCCGAAATATTTTCGTCTAAAAGTACACCACCTGGAACTATTGCCCTTTTACTTAAAAATTTTTTCAACAATTTGCCATCCGAAACTACAAAACCAACAACTAAACCTGATAATAAACCATTTTCTGAAACGGCAAAAACAAATGGATTTATGGATGAAACTGTTGAATAAAAATCAAAACACTCTTTGGTTTGAAAAAAAGTAGCAACAGGTGAAACTTCTATCAATTTCATCCACTGGTGTTCATCTATTCCAGCACTATTTG
>CAYQWD010000097.1:0-8277 GCA_964420955.1 uncultured Paludibacter sp.
GTTGCGATGGTTATTTCGGCTATCCTATTACTCCGCAGTCTGAAATACTTGAAACTCTTACCGAGCTCGAACCATGGAAGACTACAGGAATGGTAGTATTACAGTCTGAAAGCGAAGTAGCATCTATCAATATGGTTTATGGTGCTGCCGGATGTGGTAAACGGGCTATGACAACATCTTCAAGTCCTGGAGTGAGCCTAATGCAAGAGGGTATATCATATATGGTAGGCGCCGAAGTGCCCGCTGTTATCGTAAATGTTATGCGCGGCGGTCCCGGATTGGGAACTATTCAGGCAAGCCAGTCCGATTATTTTCAAGCTGTAAAAGGTGGCGGTCATGGCGATTATAAAATGATTACACTTGCACCCTCTTCAGTGCAGGAAATGGCAGATTTTACAGTACTTTCATTCGATCTTGCATTTAAATACCGCAATCCAGTTATGATTCTTTCTGATGGTATTGTAGGACAAATGATGGAAAAAGTGGTACTGCCGCCTTTTACTCCGCGTCGCACCGATGAGGAAATTCGCAAGGAATGTCCTTGGGCTACTTTAGGAAAACCTGCCGATCGTGGTCCCAATTATATTACATCATTGGCTTTGCGTTCAGAAGAGATGGAAGCAATCAACCTTCGTCTTCAGGCTCGCTATCGTGAAATGGAGAAAAACGAAGTCCGTTTTGAAGAAATTATGTGCGATGATGCAGAATATATTTTTGTAGCTTTTGGTATCACAGCCCGTATTTGCCAGAAAACTGTGGAGCTTGCACGTGCCGAAGGAATTAAAGCCGGACTACTTCGCCCTATTACATTATATCCCTTCCCAAGTGAAATTATTAAATCGCATGTGCCTGCGGTAAAAGGATTTATGTCGGTTGAACTGAATGCCGGACAAATGGTAGAGGACGTACGGCTTGCTGTGGAAGGTAGTACAAAAGTAGAATTCTATGGCAGAATGGGTGGAATTGTACCATCTCCTTCTGAAGTACTGAATGCTTTGAAAGAAAAACTTGTGAACAAATAACCCTAAAATAAATACAAATTTAAAAATGAATATATCAGATATAATTAATCCCGCAAACCTTGTTGCACAGAAAACTAAGGTTATGAACGATGCTCCCATGCACTACTGCCCAGGATGCAGTCATGGTGTGGTACATAAACTAATTGGAGAAGTTATTGAAGAATTAGACATTCAGGATAAAGCCATTGGAGTCGCTCCAGTGGGTTGTTCTGTTTTTGCCTATAAATATATAGATATCGACTGGCAACAGGCTGCTCACGGACGCGCTCCTGCAGTGGCTACAGCTATCAAACGTTTATTACCCGATCGTTATGTGTTCACTTATCAAGGCGATGGCGATATAGCTGCAATTGGAACTGCCGAAACATTACATGCATGTAACCGTGGTGAAAATATTGCCATTTTTTTTATTAACAATGGTATCTATGGAATGACAGGTGGTCAAATGGCACCTACTACGCTTGAGGGCATGAAATCGACAACATCTCCACAAGGAAGAGAAATTTCGGTGAGCGGTCATCCACTTGATATTACCAAAGTGTTGGCACAATTGCCCGGAACTTGCTATGTAACCCGCACTGCTGTACATACAGTAGCAAGTGTTCGCAAAACTAAAAAGGCAATCCGTAAAGCTTTCGAAAATTGCAATTTGAACAAAGGTGTTTCTATTGTTGAAGTAGTTTCAACATGTAGCTCAGGCTGGAGACTATCACCTGCTCAGTCAAACGAATGGATGGTTGAAAACATGTTTCCGCATTATCCGCTTGGCGACATTAAAGACATTTAAATTGTTTAACTTAAAAGATTAAAAAAATGACGGAAGAAATAATAATTTCAGGTTTTGGCGGACAGGGAGTATTATCCTTGGGAAAAATTCTTGCATACTCTGGATTAATGCAGGGGCAGGAAGTGAGTTGGATGCCTTCTTACGGACCTGAACAAAGGGGTGGAACTGCTAATGTTACAGTAATTTTAAGCGATGAGCGTGTCAGTTCTCCTGTTTTAAATGCTTATGATACGGCTGTATTATTGAATCAACCTTCAATTGATAAGTTCGAATGCCAAGTTAAACAAGGAGGAACTTTAATTTTTGATGGAAATGGAATTAATCGTTTTCCTACTCGTACCGATATTAATATTTATCGTATTGATGCCACTGAATTTGCTTATGCTAATAATCAGGTAAAAGTTTTTAATATGATAATATTGGGCGGATTGCTTAATATCAGACCAGTAGTAAAAATTGAAAATGTACTCAAAGGCTTGAAAAAATCATTACCAAGTCGTCATCATCATTTGATTCCGATGAACGAAAAGGCTTTGGAATCAGGTATTTCTTTGATAAAAAAAATTAATTAATTTTCAGTATATTTATTTAAAATAGCTTCAGAAGTTATTTTAAGTGATATTATCAGCAGTTAATTCCGATTATTAACCTGACAGGTTTCAATAACCTGTCAGGTTTTTTGTATTTTTTTTCAAAAATTTCAGTAAATCAAGTAATTATTTTCTTGCGAATCATTGGTCAGTTCTGTTATTGTTTTGATATAATAAATCAACCCCGTTTCGGGATTCTATATTTTAGGATTTTTCGCAACTCCATTTTTGTTTGTTTACCTGGGTTATGCAAACTAAACTCCTAACTGAGTTTTTCAACAAACCCTAATTAATGAAAAATGAGATGTTCAATCAATATTTTTGTACCAATGCCAATAAGAATGATACCACCAATTATTTCTACATTAAATTTAAATTGATTTTTAAATCGAAAACCAATTAAAACACCAAAAATTGAAAATATAAAACTTAAAATTCCAATAATTAAAACTGCATGAATTACAAGATGAGGAAATGTTATAAATATAATTCCTGTGGCTAACGCATCAATACTTGTTGCAACAGCAAGTGCAAATAATATTTTCCATTTAAAAGGATTTGATGTTGTTTCGCATTGTGGGTCGACTGGTTTTAGTCCTTCAAAAAACATTTTACTTCCGATTAATCCTAAAAATACAAATGCAATCCAATGATCAAAATTCTGAATATATTTTGCAAAACTAACACCTGCCAAAAATCCGATTAAGGGCATTAGACCTTGAAATAAACCAAACATGAAAGCCATACGTAAAGTTTTTTTCCATTTGAATTTCTTCAAACACATACCTTTACTAATGGAAACAGCTAAACAGTCCATTGCAAGTCCGATACCGATGATTATTATTGAAAGTAAGTCCATAAAGTAAATGACTCTCAACCCCTAAAGGGGAGAAAAATATCCTTTAGGTAGTTGAGAGTTTTTTGTTTTAAAGCCCCTTATGGGTTTAAGGTAGTTATAACATTTTCTTCACTTGTTCAAATACATTTTTTCCTGTAAAGCCAAGTTTTTCATCGAGAACTTTGTAGGGCGCTGAAAATCCAAAAGATTCCAATCCCCAAACTTTTCCGTTTGAACCAACAAGCCCTTCGAGTGTAACAGGTAGTCCTGCAGTTAAACCAAAGATTTTTGCTCCTTTTGGCAGTACACTTTCCTGATATTTTTCAGTTTGAGTGCGGAATAAACCTTGGGAAGGTACTGAAACCAACCGAACTTTTATACCTTCGGCACGTAGTAAAGCTGCACCTTCGTTCAGCGTTGAAACTTCAGAACCTGAAGCAACTAAAATAACATCAGGATTGCCATCGCAATTTACCACATAACCGCCTTTTTCAGCCTGTGATGCTTCTACTTTACGACTTATAATAGCTGGTAAATCGGCAATATTCTGGCGCGACAAGATAAGCGCAGTAGGTGTATGAGTGTTCTCTAAAGCCATTCTCCAAGCAACTGTGGTTTCTTCTACGTCAGCCGGACGAAGTACAAGCATTGAATTATTTCCTTTGTGGTTTTTAAGTTTTTCCATAAGGCGAATTTGAGCTTCCTGTTCTACAGGTTCGTGTGTTGGGCCATCTTCTCCAACACGGAATGCATCGTGCGTCCAAATAAATTTCACAGGCTGTTCCATCAATGCTGCCATACGTACTGCCGGTTTCATATAATCAGAAAACACAAAGAAAGTTGCACAGGCCGGAATCACACCACCATGCAAACTCATTCCGATTGCAACACAAGCCATGGTAAGTTCAGCTACTCCGGCTTGCAGAAATGCTCCTGAGAAATCGTCCTTGGTAAACGATTTTGTATTTTTCAGAAAACCGTCAGTTTTATCAGAATTCGAAAGGTCGGCGCTGGAAACTATCATGTTTTCAACTTGTTTTGCCAATTCTGCTAATACTGTTGCTGATGCAGCACGAGTTGCCTGTCCGGGTTTTTGAACTATAACATCCCAGTTTACATTACTTTTTCCTGAAAAGAAAAAATCAAGTTTTTCTGCCAGTTCAGGATTTGCATTTGCCCATTCAGCTTTTAATGTATTTTTTGTAGCAACAATCTTTTCAAGTTCTGATGCACGTTTCGCATACAGTTCTACAGTTTCAGGGAAAAGTTCAAATGGATTTTCAGGATTTCCGCCCAGATTTTTAATACTTTCAGCAAACGAAGCACCACACTCACTTAATGGCATACCGTGAGTTGCACACTGATTTTCAAAACTTGAGCCATCTGCTTTGCGAGCACCCAATCCCATTATGGTTTTACCGATAATAATAGTGGGTTTTTCTGTTTCGGCTTTGGCTTCCTTTAACGCTGCACGAATCTGTTCTGCATTGTTTCCATTAATTTCAATCACTTTCCAACCCCACGCAAGATATTTTGCAGCTGTATTTTCGGTTGTTACAGCTTTGGTTTCAGTCGAAAGCTGAATATCGTTCGAGTCATAGAACATTACAAGATTGTCCAAACCAAGATGTCCTGCCAATCGACCGGCGCCCTGGGATATTTCTTCCTGAATTCCACCATCCGAAATATATGCATAAATGGTTTGACTCATAACTTCACCGAAGCGTGCTTTCAGAAATTTTGCAGCGATTGCAGCGCCAACTGCATATACATGTCCCTGTCCGAGCGGGCCTGATGTGTTCTCAATGCCACGCATTACGTCAACTTCGGGATGTCCCGGAGTAGGGCTTTCCCATTGGCGGAATTGTGCAAGTTCTTCGAGCGTGAATTTTCCGGAGCAAGCCAGTACAGCATAAAGCATCGGCGACATGTGTCCCGGATCGAGGAAAAAGCGGTCACGACTTTCCCATTGAGGATTTTTTGGGTCGTATTCCAGAAATTCAGAATACAAAACATTGATAAAATCTGCACCACCCATTGCACCACCCGGATGACCTGATTTTGCTTTTTCTACTGTAGCAGCCGCCAAAATGCGAATATTATCGGCCGCACGATTCAAAATTTGTGTCGAATTCATAATAATTTATTATTGTTGTTGTTTAGTTGTTATGATTATTACCCCTAACCCCTGAAGGGGAAAACCCCCATCCTATAAAGAGTAGAATGATACTTTATTCGAGAAATGCTACACTTTTAAAATTGAAACTTTCAAACCTTAATACGATGCGCCAGAATTGAAACTTTCAAACCATCCCTCCTACGTAAGGAGGTAAACTTTCAAACTTGAAACACGGAACATAAAACATTGAACGAGAATCGTCAGAATCTATACCCCAAAGCATAATTCACTCCCCAGATTGATGTTTTGTTAATACCAAAACCCGGAACATACCAGGGCGAAATTTTTCCTTCCTTGTCATTGGTCAACATGTTTTTATTCCGAATCGTCCAGCCAAGATAAATGTTTTTGAAAATTTCAACTCTGACACTTGCAGCAATTTCAAACCAGACTTTGGCTGAAATCTGATTTTCAAAATTATAAGTTAAAGTTTCATTCCAGTAATCATCTGATATGACTACATTTAGCATGTCGTAACCAAATGTGGAAAATCCCAGTCGAGTGCCAACAAGAAAATAATTTGTATATTTTTTTTTTGTATTTTTTTGCTTCAATACATTCAAGTCGATACCTGCCCGCATGAAAGCGCCATTTGTTTTAAAATGAATATTGTCCCAGGTTGTTTTATTTGCTCCTGAAAAGCCAGCTTCAACAACAGGAAAATATTTACCCAAAATTTTGGTTTGTACTGCACCTTCAAATGCATACGTTTCTCCTTTCGAGATAAATGTTGTAATAAGGGGTGATATGTCAAAATCCAACCTGAATCCCTGAAAAAACGGGACTTTGGCTTCGGTTGTGTCTTTTTGTTGCTGAGCGTAAATTCCGTTAACGGACATCGCCAACACAAAACTAATTAAAAATCTGTAAATGTGTTGATTTTGTGGTGTTAACTTCATTGTTTATTATGCTAATTGAGTCTATAAAATTGTGTGTGGAAATTACTTCGTTGATTCTGTGTACGGCTATGCAACCACATTCAAGGGAAAGAAAGTAATTTTCGTTCGTATCGTGAAAAATGTACAATGTGTCAGTAACAGTATTAAAACGGATGATAAAACCTGTAGATTCAGCAAATTTTTTGAGTGGTAAATCAATAGTCTGAATGCTTCTTTTTTTGTTGTAAATAAGCGAATCGCGATTTAAACCCTTCACCCAGATACTGTCTATTGTCAAATTGCTTACTGTATTTTTTCCGGTAATTTGATTTAATGTGTTTTTTTTGAATGCAATGGTCAGGGCTACTGATTTTTCTTTGCGGCATTCATCATCTGAATTGCATGAAAAAGCAACAAATAAAAAAACAAGAAAACTAATTAATTGCAGGGGGAAAATTAAATTATGCTTCATCAAAAAAATTACACTTAAATTAATTCACGAACTTCTTTTTTTAGCATTTCAATAGCTATGATTGTAGGATTCTCGGAGTTAGCATTGTATATGCTGATAATTTTTTCAGCAAGTTCTGTTGCCGGTGCATTTCTTTCAATGTCTTCAGCCGAAATATTCACAAGTTTCAGTAAATTCTCTTGTACAATTTTCAGTGCACTCCAGAGGTCATCGCTTATATAAATTTGTTGTGAAATGTTGTATGTAAATTCTGTTCTTATTTGTGTAAGCAGTTCTTTTTGCAGCTCCAAACAAGTCATTCCTGGAGTTATTAGACTTAAAATAAGTGTAGCCGGATTAGTTCTTTCGAGCAACATAGCCAATCGTTCATAAGCCTGTAACTTTATTTTAATAGTTTCGGGAGCAATTTTCTTTTTAAGTTCAAATTTTCGCCGTTCATTTTCGTTTCGCAGCATTTTGTGCAGCAAAAAATATGAAGTTAATAAAACCAGAAGCGCAGGTAGCGTTATTTTAAGTATGTCTATCATTTTTTTTAAAATTAGAAACTCCTTAGTACATGACAATAATTTATATACATATTTGATAATGAAGAAAATAGAACGCTGATTCCGATAGCTATCGGAACAGCTAATTCCGTGTTCCCGATGTCTCTGAATCTGCTTCTATCTTTTATGTCTTATACTTCTATGAAATTCATTTTATTAATCCTAATCATGTAATCACTCATTAACTCCGGTTTTTTTATACAATACATCAACAGGTTGAATTGTTATAAAGCATCCTTTTAAAAATATATCCAATTCGGATTTAATCGAATCGAAAAAATGCTGTAATCTTTTCCTTTCATCAACCATTTCGATAATAACCGGTAATTTTTCTGTCAATTCCCAAAATCGTACATTGCTTATATGTTCACTGCTTGCGCCGTAGCCCATTATTCCACGAAATACGGTTACACCGGCAATTTCATGCTTTTTTGCAAGTTGTACAATTTTCTCATACATCAACTCGTGGTGCAGTTTGTCAGTAGTGCTCATGTAAATTTTCAATGTGCCATATTCTGTTTCCATTTTCAAGTAAAAAATTAATTCATTAAATTCGATAGGAAATATCCGCCAAAAACAGCCACTAAACCAATTATAATGCTTGCGGTTATGTAAATAAAAGCCGAAAGGTATTGCCCGTTTTGGATAAGCGTCATATTTTCAAGAGTGAATGACGAAAATGTTGTAAAGCCTCCACAAATACCTACCATTAAAAAAAGATGAAAATTAACATTAATAATTTCACTTTTTGAAGCAATGCCTACAAGAAAACCAATAATTAAACTGCCGGTGATGTTCACAAGAAATGTACCCACCGGTATTGAGAAAAAGTGTATCGTCAAATTCAGGCGTGATAGCAGGAATCGCAAAATGCTCCCGATAAATCCGCCAAGACCTATGATGAGAAGTTGTTTCATTTTTTAGAACAAAGAACAAAGAACAAAGAGCAAAGAACAAAGAGCAAAG